>NZ_CAADGZ010000018.1:0-43582 GCF_900696675.1 uncultured Candidatus Kuenenia sp.
CTTCATCGAAATGGTGAATCTCCTTTCAGGTGTTTTTTGTTATCAATATACCGCCGAATACCTTGGAAATCCTACCATTTCAATCCTATTCCTGCAACAAGGCTTTGCCTTGTTTGCAGGATTTAGGTGTTAATAATTTTCTTGAAGGCGACAAATCGTTAATGGATCCAAACTACCAGAAGAATAACCATAGTAAATTTCCCGACTTTAATGCTGTTATTGATAAATTACGAGAATTAATACGTTTAAAACATTATTCATACAGCACGGAGCAAACTTATATTGAATGGGCAAAAAAATTTCATACCTTTATTTTAGATTCGAAGGGAATCAAATTTGAAATAGATACATTGGATTCAAATGATGTCCGTAATTATTTAAGTTATCTGGCATTGAAGCAAAGAGTGTCGTCTTCAACTCAGAATCAGGCATTCAGCGCGTTGTTGTTCTTATTTAAAAATGTGTTGAATGTTGAATTGGGTGATTTAGGAGATACTGTCAGGGCGAAACGCGGGACAAAATTGCCGGTGGTTTTGACGGTGGAAGATGTGCAGGAATTATTTAAACAGGTAAAAGGAAGGAATCTTCTTATTATTCAGTTGATATACGGTTCCGGGCTCAGGCTTATGGAACTGGCCAGATTGAGGGTTAAGGATATTGATTTTGATTCGAATATGATTTTTGTACGCAGCGGCAAGGGCGATAAGGACAGGTCAACCATGCTTCCTGAATTTGTTAAACCGGAGCTGAAATTGCATCTGGATAAGGTCAAAGTACTGCATAATGAGGATGTGGAAAAAGGATACGGTGAGGTATATTTGCCGAACGCGTTAGATAGGAAATATCCCAACGCGCCGAAAGACTGGGGATGGCAGTATGTTTTTCCTTCCGAAAGGCTTTCCGTTGATCTGAGAAGCGGGAAAATCAGGCGGCATCATTTAAGTGATAAGGCGATTCAGAATATGGTAAAAGGGGCAGTTAAAAAAGCAGGGATTGTCAAAAATGCGTCTGTTCATACCTTACGGCACAGTTTTGCGACCCATCTTTTAATGAACGGGGTTAATATCCGGGAGGTTCAGGACTTACTTGGGCATAAGAATCTCGAGACTACGATGATTTATACGCATGTAATGCGGGATATGTCGAATGCGCCGAAAAGCCCGCTGGATAATCTCTATGGGAAAAAAAAGCTATAACAAAATTGATAAACGGGTGCAACCTCTGTATTATGTAAATCGACTATGCTGCAATAGGAAATCGGAGATTCCGGGGACACCATACTTAATTTTAGGAGGTTAGAACCATTAATACGCCAAAGGTTTATTTAAAACAGCTCGAAACGTTGTGGTTTCAGGTAACAGGCACTCATTGTAACCTACAGTGCGCCCATTGCTTTATCTCCTGCGGCCCCAAAAATACAACGCATGAGATGATAACCATTGATACAATACAGTGGTACTTGAAAGAGGCTGCAATGCTGGGTGTAAAAGAATTTTACTTTACCGGAGGCGAGCCTTTTTTACATCCTCATATAGTAGATATTTTACAAGAGTCACTAAAATACGGTCAGACCACAGTCCTTTCAAATGGCACCTTAATAACAGAGGATATTTCACAAACGCTAGCCCAGGTATCTCGCACATCCAAACATAAATTAGCATTCAGGGTAAGCCTGGAAAGTTTTATAGAGGAAGAAAATGACCAGATTCGTGGAGAGGGAGCATTTAAGAGGGCAATCAGGGGTATTCAATCCCTGACACATGCTGGTTTTAATCCGATTATTACGGTAGCCGATTGGTCGAAATATGGAAAGTTTACGAAAGAAACGGCAGAAGGGTTTCAGTTGCTTGAACGTTCTTTGAATATCCCACAGTTAAGACTCAAAAAACTACCTTTGGTTCTCCTGGGACGATGCGCCGAATTTGTCAGACCTTACGATGAGGGCGAACGGGTTACCGATCAGTGCTTTGATAATTACCCGATGGACAATCTCCAATGTACCACCAGCCGTATCGTGACCAGTAAAGGGGTATTTGTCTGTCCAATACTTATTGACGATCCCAAAGCATGGATGGGACGGACTTTGCAGGAATCCCTCAATCCATATACGATGGAATCGCCCGCTTGTTATACCTGCAGAACAACGGGATTAACCTGTAAAAATGAAAAGCATGATGCTAAGGATGCGGTCAGGAAATCGGTTAATGAATTTTATGCGGCGGCCGCCATTCAGCCCCAAAAGGAGCTATGCTGTCCCACCAGTTATAATGCGGCGGATATATCACACATTCCCCTGGAGGCGCTGAATATCTCATATGGATGTGGTAGTCCAGTAACACAAGCCAACATCAAACCGGGGGAGAACGTGTTGGATTTGGGATCCGGCGGTGGAATAGACTGTTTTATTGCGGCAAAAATGGCCGGAGAACAGGGACAAATTATCGGGGTAGACATGACAGACGAAATGCTGAGAAACGCCAATGCAACAAGAGAGATTGTTGCGCGGAACCTTGGTTATAATAACGTCCGCTTTATGAAGGGGTTTCTGGAAGAAATACCGGTTACGGATGAATGTGTCGATTTGGTAACATCCAATTGTGTCATTAATTTGTCAGCACAAAAGGAGAAGGTCTTTCAGGAGATATTCAGGGTACTAAAGGCGGGCGGCAGATTTGTGATATCTGATATAGTTTCCGACAGGGAAGTTCCTGTGTCTATGAAACAGGATAAAAAATTGTGGGGCGAGTGCATTTCCGGGGCAATTACAGAAGCAGAGTTTTTTAATATAACAAGGAAGATTGGTTTCTACGGACTGGAAATAGTAAATCGTTATCTCTATAAAGAAGTGGACGGCTTTACGTTTTATTCTATAACTGCGCGGGGACACAAATTTAAGAAATCAAAGGAGTGCGTGTACACCGGCCAATATGCAATCTATAAAGGGCCATTCAGTAATGTCTCAGATGATGACGGCCATACATATCCGGTAGGAACGCCAATAGAAATTTGCATTGATACGGCATGGAAACTCTCAAACCCTCCATATGAAGGGATGTTTATACTGTCCGGTGGTATGCAAAGCAAAGATGTAAAGACAGCATGCGGGCCAAAATGCTGTTAAGATAAAATTAAAAAGAATGGTGTAGCATGTAACATATCCTTTCTCGTATTCTGCCGAATCGTCAACTGCCATTTAACCTAACAAGTTCTTTTTATTTTTTTGCAATAAAATCAGGGCTTGGGAAAATATAGCTTTGCAATCGGCAATCTACAGTCGGCAGTTGACCAATGACTAAGACCAAATGACTAATGCAAACAAAACTAAGCAGTGCTTTCTTGAACTGTTAAATCCCCATAAGGATTTACTGTACAAATACGGCAAACACATAATACGGAACGTGAATGATGCTGAAGATGCATTGCAAACAACGATTATGAACGCCTACAAGACTCTTGATATATTTATGGACAATAGGTCCCGGCGGGCTTTTTTTCAAGGGACGCAGGGAAAAGGCTGACGTCAGATACCGGTCATCTGAAATACCATTGGCAAAGGTACAGCAGGATATCATACAAGATATAATCGTTGTCCATACACAGGTACATATCAGGCAGGAACAAATAACGATTGCAAAACAAGGTGTTATGGATGCGGAGAAATCTCTCAGGCTGAATGAAAACCGGCTGAAACATGGTATGGGATTGCCCCTTGAGGTATACTACAGGCCGAAGACGCCTTTATACAAGCAAGAAGGGATCGTATCCCGGCAATTATCGATTATAACAAGGCGCAATACACACTTTTTGTAAGTGTGGGAAACAGACCCTGGCGCCGGCATACCTCACTTGAAAGTCTTTGCAATCCGAACGGATGCTTTCCCGATTTTTTGTAAAAAAATTCAAAGGTAGGGTGCATTAAGCGATAGCGAATCCACCATTCAATACCATGTCCCTACAATAAATATCTCATCAATAATTAAGTATGGCGTCCCCTGAATATGATCACAAAAATTGACATTCAGGTTTTTATTGACAAAGCTTTTTAAAAAAATTACCCTTGTGCAAGGATGAACGAAGCAAAGCCGACTCTGCATTAAAGATAATTTTTGTAACTATTCAGCGTAATTTATTAAACTACCGGAGATCAGAGCGCAACTCGTTACCAAACCACAGTTTGGGAACACAATTGCACTGGAAACTTTGTTTCCAGTGCGTGTCAGACTTGACGAATTACAAACTGTCTTAACCCTGTGATTTTATTCCCTATCTATCAGCAAACAGGCGAGAAACCGGAGTTTCTCGAACAAATGCATTCCCAAACTGGAGTTTGGGAACGAGCCGTGTATCGTTTACTCTGAATAGTTACTAATTTTTCCATGTTTAAGGAGATATAACAAAATGATAAAAAAATTAGCCAAATTTAAACCCCGGTATGTTCTCGATAAGAAAGGTAAAAAAATTGCTGTTGTTTTTGATCTTCATGAATATCAATCTATTATAGAGTTTATTGAAGATGTCGAAGACTCCAGAGACCTATTAAAAGCGGAATTGAACGCCACCGACTTTACACCGTACGAGGAATTCCGGAAAAAATGGCTAAACCACAAGGTTATCAGATAATTCTTGAAAAGAGGGCTAAGAAGGAAGCTGAGAACATTCCTCCGCTACAGAGACACAGAATTGACAAAGCCATTAGTTCTCTTTCGGTTAATCCAAGACCTGTCTCATGTAAAAAAATTACACAAAAAGAAGGTTATCGCATTCGTGCCGGAAACTATAGGATTCTTTATACGATAGATGATAAAGCAAAGATAATCGTTATTTACCGCATAAAAGTAAAAGGCAAGGATACGTATAAATAAATTGATTATAACAAGGCGCAATACACACTTTTTGTAAGTGTGGGAAACAGACCCTGGCGCCGGCATACCTCACTTAAAACACGCACCTGAAAGTCTTTGCAATCCAGACACTTGTATTGGCAGCAATTCTGAAACATATGAGAGTAAAGGCCGCGCATATGAAAAAAACTTTATTTATATTTCTCGCCATATTCACAACCATATCTGCGGTGAATTTAAGAAATGTATCTTCCGATGCTGAGACAAAGGAAATGAAACATAGCTCCGCGCTCAACGATGCCGGAAAGAAACACAACAGGCTTATCCATGAAAAGAGTCCGTACTTACTGCAGCATGCAGACAACCCCGTAGACTGGTATGCCTGGGGGCCTGAGGCCTTTGAAAAAGCCAGGAAGGAAAACAAACCCATCTTCCTTTCCATTGGTTATTCAACCTGTCACTGGTGCCACGTAATGGCGCACGAATCATTCGAAGATCCGGAGGTTGCCAGGTTAATGAATGAGGTATTTATCTGTATTAAGGTAGATAGAGAAGAGCGGCCTGACATAGACAATATTTATATGCGTGTCTGCCAGATGATGACGGGCAGTGGCGGCTGGCCGCTTACTATTGTCATGACGCCTGACAAAAAACCCTTTTATGCCGGCACATATATCCCGAAGAAAAGCTATGGACGGATAGGCATGCTGGACCTGGTACCCCGTATCAAAGAATTATGGAACATACAACACGCTGATATTCAAAAATCAGCCAATCTGATTACGGCCAGTCTTGGCCAGTTTTCTCATGACCCTTCAGAGGTAAAGCTTGACGCCTCTACCTTAAAGGCTGCATATGAACTGCTCACCAGGCGCTTTAGTGAGCAGCATGGCGGTTTCGGCACTTCGCCAAAATTCCCGAGCCCTCAAAACCTTCTCTTCTTACTGCGCTACTGGAAGAGTACGGACGACGGGAATGCTCTTAGGATGGTGGTCAAAACCCTCCATTCCATGCGGAAAGGCGGCATATACGACCACATCGGATATGGTTTTCATCGATATTCTACCGACCCCGAATGGCTCGTCCCCCATTTTGAAAAAATGCTTTATGATCAGGCAATGCTGGCAATGGCATATACAGAGGGATATCTGGCAACGGGGAAGAAAGAATTCGGTGAGACCGCAAAAGAGATATTTGCATACGTTATGCGTGACATGACAGACCCGAAAGGAGGATTCTGCTCTGCCGAGGATGCTGACAGCGAGGGTAAGGAGGGGAAGTTTTATGTCTGGACAGAACAGGAGATTCGCCATGCCCTCAAAGAAGAAGATGCAAACCTGATTATCAATGTATTTAACATCGAAAAGGCAGGTAATTTCAAAGATGAAATAGCCGGCAGGAATACGGGAGACAATATTCTGCATCTGAAAAAAAGCCTTGCTGAAATAGCCTTAGAGAATAAGACATCATTGGATGAACTCAAAGAACGTGTCGAAACTGCCAGAAGGAAATTGTTTGCTGTGCGCAGTAAAAGAATTCGTCCGCACAAGGATGATAAAATATTGACAGACTGGAACGGGCTAATGATAGCTGCCCTGGCAAAAGGGGCGCAGGCATTTGATGCGCCGGAATATTTGGCTGCGGCAGAACGTGCGACAGGCTTCATTCTTTCGGACATGCGCAGACAGGATGGAAGATTGCTGCACCGTTATCGTGGCGGCCAGGCAGGCATACCGGCCTTTGCAGATGATTACGCCTTCTTTATATGGGGACTACTTGAACTCTATGAAACAAACTTCAATGTAAATTATCTCAGTACAGCGCTGGACCTGAACAGTGACATGATAAAACATTTCTGGGATAATCAAAACGGTGGTTTTTATTTTACTGCGGATGATGCAGAGGACCTTATCGTTCGGCAGAAAGAAGTCTACGACGGCGCTATACCATCCGGGAATTCAGTAGCGGCACTAAACTTATTCAGGCTTGCGAGAATCACCGCAGACCCTGAGCTGGAAGAGAAGGCAAATAAAACAATGCTCACCTTTTCCACGGAGGTAAAAAAGATGCCTGCCGGTTACACACAGATGATGATTGGGCTTAGTTTCGGAATAGGCCCTACTTATGAGATTATCATAGCAGGCAACCCGCGCGCAGTGGACACCAGGGACATGCTTAATACTCTCAGAAGACATTTTATACCCAATAAGATCGTACTCTTAAGACCGACAGATGAAGAAACGCCGGAGATCACCAGAATCGCCAAATTCACAGAGCATCAATCAGGCATAGACGGCAAAGCTACCGCTTATATCTGCCGTGATTACACATGTAAGATGCCTGTGACAGATACGAAAGAAATGCTTAAACTGCTCAAAGAATAGGGAACACTTCCCGTATTTCATTATAGCCCGCCGCTTCTTTTATATTTGCGGTTTATGTATTATGTGTATACCGGATTTGTCCTGCCTATCCTTCTGGCAAGGGATTCTTCTTGTTCAGGCGTCACAAGTATATGGACGTGGTCTGTCATAAGACAGTATGGGGTGCATTCCCGATTTTTTGTATATCTTCACACATTTTGTTTTTTTACAAAGAATTGTAATACTTTAGTCCTATGAAAAAAACCGCTCGTTCCCAAGCTCCGGCTTGGGAACGGGATTGTTTGAGAAGCTCCAGCTTCGAATGGAAAAGGGAATGAACCCATTATGTCAGCTTGGAGGCTTTTCAGTATGTTACCCAAGATATTTGGGAACCTCTTTTGAATCGAATAATACATGAAGCTTCGCTTGCCGGCTAAATGGAAGCTAGAGCTTCCAACACAATTACGTTCCCAAGCCGGAGCTTGAGAACGAGCATTTTTGTTTTTCAAAAATCTAAACTGTTACAAAAAATCAGGAATGCTCCCAACAGTATGCCCAAATATCCAACCCCCGTTTTTTGCTATAGACACTGAGAGTTTTTAGATAAAACGCCTTGTCTTCATCGTCAAAAAAGACGTCTCCCTGATTGTTTCCACGTTGAGTGATATGGTGCGGATAATTCACAGCGCATACTCTCGCTATTTTTTTGGCATACAGAGGAAAATATCACACCTTAAAGTGCATGTCAAAAATATGGGAAGTGTCCCTCCAATTCCTGTAATGCATCGCGCAGCCTTTGGGCATTTCGAAATGCGAATTTGTGTAACACTTTAGCTTTTTGAAAAATTCCTACAATAACGATATACCGTATTAATGCATCAGGAGCAAGGATGCTCCGGCATATCTTAGTTTTTTGAAAATGTAGCGCTGATCCCTTGTGGTAGGCTTGTGCGGGGGATAAACCTCCCGCGCTACGTATTCTGTTTAGTACTTATCAAATTCCCCTCATGGAAGGGGTAAGGGCTTATGTTTATACACATCTTTTTCCATTCCGTGTTTTCGGTTGCACAGGCCCAAAGGCTTTCCAGGCCAATGTGAAGTCTACCATTCGTTGCAGGCCAACCCACATGGTTTTTTGGCCTGGTGAGCCATCGCATTTGCGATTTAAGTATCCTTCCAGACTTGATACCATTACGGTAAAGTCTCCGGGCGATGGCGGGGTTTCGGGTGGAGCTTCATTTTTGGCAATCATATACACGGGTTTCCATTCATCATCCTCTAAAAGTGCTGTACACGGCAAATCCGGGCATTCCCTTCCAAACATGGTAACAAACAATACCCGCCATGCCACTATCATATAAAGAGCAATACACGGCTTGATACGCTCCGCTGTCTCCAATTGGCGCTCTTCTATCTTGCAACCGCTCTTTAATACTTTAAAATATATCTCTATCTGCCATCGGCAATGGTAACATTCCACCACGAGACACGCTTGCCTGAAGGTGTCTGCGGGGAGGCTGGTGAGCAGCAACCAGGCGATCGGCTCTTCTCCTCCGGGAGGATTGATCTCTTCACTGAAGGGCGTCGTGGGTAAACGACCTTCCGCATAATCGCTCTGGTATTCCTTTATTCATCCATCATCTCCTTGTAATGCAGTTTGTATTTACTCAAAAAGATAATTATAATTATTCAGTGTTTCTGTACCCAGCTAAATTTCTTAATATATCTTCTCCCTCGCCACAATGACTCTAAGGAAACGAAAAAGATGTGTATAAACATAAGGGGTAAGGGGTGGGTAAAAGTGAATGTTGTTGGGTTTTTGTCTTTTATAACCCAACCTAATTTATATTCGTTTATTATGACTTTGGCGTTGCCGTGGCGTAGAATGCTTTTAACTTGCATTCACCAACATGTTATGATATACAGTTGTGAACATTTTCTTTACGTATTTTGAAGGGCTACCGTTTAATAAAAAGGAAGTATTACTATCCAGAAAAATATACCGGATGTTTCTCATCCGTGGTTCTACCTTGTATTTTTTGTTGCGGGATTAGTGGTAGGGAGTTTTCTCAATGTCTGTATCTATCGAATCCCGAAGAATAAATCCTTGATACATCCCCGCTCATTTTGCCCGCACTGCAAGGTGTCTATCAATTGGTTTGATAATATTCCTGTTATTAGTTATATGTTTCTGCTTGGGCGTTGCCGGGCATGCGGAAACAGGTTATCAATACGTTATCCGCTCGTAGAATTGCTGACAGGTTGTGCTTTTTTACAACTGTATTATATTTTTATTGTATGCCGAAGTGAATCTTTCTGTGTGCTTTTTGGATATCTGGCTCTTTGTTGTGCGCTGATAATATCTGCCTTTGTTGATCTTGAATTACGCATAATTCCCAACGAAATCACCTTTATCGGTATTCCGGTCTTTGTTGTTTTAAGTATTGTATGTCCGGATCTGCATCATGCACAGAATACATTGAGAAGATTTACCTTTATTGACATACACCGGCTAGACTCGTTTATTGCCTCGCTCATCGGTATTTTTACCGGAGGCGGACTCATTTTCCTATGCGGTGTGATGGGAAGACTTCTTTTTAAAAAAGATGCCATGGGTTTTGGCGATGTAAAACTTATGGGTATGATTGGCGCTGTTGTCGGCTGGAAGCTGGCGGTGGCGGTATTTTTTGTTGCGCCATTTTTCGGACTTCTGATGGCAATCCCCGTATTTGTGTTTAAAAAAAGCCATTTGATCCCTTACGGGCCGTTTTTATCGATAGCTGCTTTGGTATGCATCTGTTTTCAGGATTATTTTATAGGGCAAATCAATTTATATATACTGGTATTCCGTGTTTTTTTAAATGGTTTTCCTGCCTAAAAATGCGGTATTTATCCTGTCAAAGCACCTATAGTCAAACAAATCTGATTTTTGAAAAGTAGGGGTTAAGCATTTGCCAGTTTGGGTATGAACTTATTTATGACAATTTATAGCAAATGCTTCGCCCCTACACTATACGGCAAACATCACTATTATTGGAATTTTTCAAAAAACTACAGTGTTACCAAAAAGAATGTATTTTTATAATGAGAAACTGCTTTGCGGTTTTCTGTATCCCTTAATTTCTAGTGGCATTGCTCGTGAAAGGAAAAAAAGAATATGTTAAAAAAGGTTGGATTGATGCGGGGTATTTGTCTTTTGGGAATGTTCGGAATGTTTGCGGTGGGAACAGGGTGTGGCGAGCTTAAGCAATTACGCGTTGAAAATCAGCAGTTGAGCCAGAGCCTTGCCAGTCTGCAGCAGGAAAACGCGAACCTTTCGGCGACGGCAAGCAGGTACGAAAGCGAACTCAACAGGCTTGAAAATTCGAGACGGGATCTTGAGTCAAAGCTGGCAGGCACAGGAGCAATCACAAAAATAAAGGACGGCTCTGTTTCTATTGTATTGCCAGACTCAATACTCTTTGATCCGGGACAAACGAAATTACGTGAACAGTCAAAGGCGACTTTGAAAAAAATAGCCGGAATATTGAAAACCGATATTTCAAATGAAATGGTAAGGATAGAAGGGCATACGGATAGTGATCCTATTCAAAAGCAAAAAGATAAATACCCTTCAAACTGGGAACTTTCAACCGCAAGGGCAAACTCTGTTTTGCATTATTTGGTAGATGAATGCAGCATTTCTCCCACAAGGGTATATGTTGCCGGGTTTGGGCAATTTCAGCCCATTTCGGACAATAAAACAAAGGCAGGCAAGGCGCAGAACCGCCGCGTAGAGTTTGTTATTATTAGCGGGGGTGGCTGAAACGCACTGCATGATTACCGTTGTCGATTATGGGATGGGGAACCTTCGCAGCGTAGAGAAAGGGTTCGAACGGTTTGGTTTTGAAGTCAAGGTAAGCGACAATCCAAACGATATCAAACATACTGACAAGCTGGTGCTGCCAGGGGTAGGCGCCTTCAAGGATGCCATGATCGGATTACAGAAGAGAGGATTAATAGAACCCATCATTGACTTTGTCCGGCGCGGGAAACCATTTCTGGGCATATGCCTCGGTCTTCAGTTGTTGTTTTCACGAAGTTATGAAGATGGTGAGCACATGGGGCTGGACATTATCCCGGGCAAGGTAATTCGATTTGATTTTTCCGGCAGGCAAACAAATGAAAAATTAAAAATTCCCCACATGGGCTGGAATCAGATTGATATTGTCAGGCAGGATAATCCCCTCCTGAAAAACGTTCCTTGTAACTCGTATATGTATTTTGTGCACTCGTACTATGTATGCCCTGAAGATAAAAATGTTGTTGCTACGGAAACGGAATATGGTGTGCGATTTACTTCAATGATATGGCACAAAAACATTTTTGCCACGCAATTTCATCCTGAAAAAAGTCAAAAATACGGCCTTGCCATACTTGAAAACTTTGGGAATTTATAGTGTAGGGGTGAAGCATTTACCATAAACTGTCATAAATGCGTTCATACCCAAGCTGGCAAATGCTTCGCCCCTACACCCACCCCGTACGGGTTTGTTTGTGTTTTTTAACCTTTAAACATCTGACCTTATCCTATGATTATTTTTCCGGCAATCGACTTAAAAGGTGGGAAATGTGTGCGATTAACCCAGGGGAAAAAAGACGAAGAAACCGTCTTTTCCGATGACCCCGTGGATATGGCGAAATTATGGGAAGATCAGGGTGCACAGTATCTGCATGTGGTTGACCTTGACGGGGCATTTGACGGGCTTCCTAAAAATCTTTCTATAGTGGAACAGATTGTCAACAACATAAACATTCCCATCGAATTCGGCGGCGGTTTAAGGACCACAGAATCAGTAAAATCCGTACTAGACCTCGGTGTGGAAAGGGTAATAATAGGAACAAAGGCCCTCGATTCCCCATCATGGGTTGAAGAACTTTGTTCCCTATTTCCCGGGCGTGTCGCGGTTGGCATTGACGCGAAAAACGGCAAAGTTGCCGTGCATGGATGGACGTCTCTCAGTGAAAAAACTGCTATAGATTTCGCACGAGAGATGGAGAAATTCTCGCCATGCGCGATTATTTTTACTGACATTTCAAAAGATGGAATGCTTCAGGGACCAAACATTGAAAGCCTGAAGGAACTTTTATCCTCTATAAAAACCCCGGTAATTGCTTCCGGAGGAATATCCTCGCTCAAAGATATTGAATACATCTGTCAATTGCCAGTAGAGGGTATGATTGTGGGAAAGGCGCTCTACACGGGACACATCAAATTCTCAGAGGCGAAGCAATTGTGCGATTCGATTTGCCTGAATAAATAATACGCCACTGAACTTCAATTCATCCTGTAAGCCGGGGTTAAAGTACGAAACCCAACCGTTCGGTAAATACCGCAAACCGTTTGCTAAAATAATATAAAACAAAAATGCAAGACATTTTGACAATTAAAGAAGCCAGTGAATGGGCGACAAACTACCTGAAAAAAAATGTAACGACTTCAAATATTTCTTACTTAATACAATACGGAAGGATTAAAAAGATTGGAGACAATGGAACGGTACAGGTTTCCAGACAGGACTTAATAAATTACTACAAATCTTTCAATGGCAAACGAGAAGTCTCCTGGAAAGACCAACTCGGTAACGACTTAAATTGGGCTTTATCATTTGACCAATACAAAGAAGCAGAAACAACCAAGCATGTTCACCGGCTTCATCCTTACAAGGGCAAATTCATTCCTCAACTTGTAGAGTATTTTCTTGACGACCACACCGACAATTTCAAAACAGAGATATATTTTAAAAAAGGTGACATTATTCTGGACCCTTTTTCCGGTAGCGGCACTACAATGGTTCAATGTTGCGAACTTGGAATGTATGCAATCGGCATTGATGTTTCAGCATTCAATGCCCTTATTGCAAATTGTAAAGTGACCAAATATAACTTGATTAATGTCCAAACAGAAATTAACCGCATCACAAAAGCATTAAAAGAATTCCTTTTTAATTCACAGACTTTGGAGTTTGAAGAAAAACTGTTACAAGCACTTTACGAATACAACAACAAATATTTCCCTATTCCTGAATATAAATACCTTTTAAGACAAGGCGAGATTGACGAAGTACAATATGGAGCAGAAAAAGAAAAAGAGTTTTTGCCTGTTTACAACAAACTTCTTAAACAATATGAGCTGAAACTCCGCCAGAAAAAATCCGACACGTTTCTTGGCAAATGGTATTCTCAACATATCAAGGAAGAAATTGAATTCGTATTCAATGAAATTAAGAAAATCAAAAACATTGACACCAAAAAAATTATCAGTGTAATTCTAAGCCGGACAATTCGAAGTTGCAGAGCAACTACCCATGCGGACCTTGCGACTCTTATCGAACCAGTGTCAGCTACTTATTATTGTGCGAAACACGGCAAAATATGTAAACCGCTTTTCTCCATCTTAAAATGGTGGGAAACATATACCCGGGATACCGTTAAACGGATCGCCCAGTTTGACAAGCTGAGAACACAAACTTTCCAGGTTTGTCTGACCGGAGATAGCAAGACTATAAACATATTTGAAGAACTACAAAAGAAAAATACTGCTTTTGCAGAATTAGCCAGGAAGCAAAAAACCAAAGGTATCTTTTCTTCACCTCCTTATGTAGGGCTGATTGACTACCATGAACAAAGAATCCTGGCCAAAAATAGATTACACCGTAGATGTCCTATGCCCGGAAAATAGGCTTGGGAAGCATGGATTATGAGCTGGTAAATTGTGAACAGGAAATGTTCCTACATATCCACATTACAAAAAATGGGCAATAGATTTTAAACTACGAACTTTTTACGTTGGACTTCATTTCTATTCAACTCGCAACCTTGACTCTCTTTAAAGAATTAAGAAAAGAAACACGGGGAGGAAACTTTTCAATGAAAACATATAAAGTAGCTTTAACAAGAACATATTTGGTTTCTATAAAAACAGAAAATAAAGAACAAGTGAAAAGGCTTTCAGAATTTTATATTGGAGATTGCCCTGATCGTTCTAGCATTCAAGATCGGTTAAAAAAGAAATTTATAATTGAAGATATTGAAATGATATATAATGAGGCGGAAGAAGTTTTAGATGTAGAGGACTAGATAGAAGATCAATGCTATAATAAAAATTATAAAATAAAATTATAGGGCTCGATGTTATATGAGAATAAATGATTTCATTAATAAGATAATATATGGTGATATAAAAGAGAAATTGCTGCAAATACCCTCTAACAGTGTTGATCTGATAGTTACTTCTCCTCCTTATGCAGATAAAAGGAAGATTATTTACAATACTATTCCAGCAGAAAAATATGTTGAGTGGTTTATGCCTATAACAGATGAATTGAAAAGAATACTAAATGAGAACGGTTCATTTATCTTAAATATTAAAGAAAAAGCTGAAAACGGCGAAAGACATACATATGTATTAGAATTAATCTTAGAAATGAAAAAACAAGGTTGGCTCTGGGTGGAAGAATACATTTGGCATAAAAAAAATTGTTATCCTGGAAAATGGCCAAATAGATTTAGAGATGCTTGGGAGCGCTGTCTTCACTTTACGAAGCAAAAAAAATTTAAAATGTTTCAAGAATCAGTAATGATACCTATTGGTGATTGGGTAGAAGAAAGGCTAAAAAATTTGAGCGAAAGAGATAAAATGAGGTTTGAGTCAAGATCCAAAAGTGGTTTTGGTAAAAACATTTCAAATTGGTTAAATCGTGACAAAGTTTATCCCACTAATGTATTACATCTGGCTACAGAATGCTCAAATAAAAATCACAGCGCAACTTTCCCAGTAGCATTACCTTGTTGGTTTATAAAGTTGTTTACAGAAGAAGGAGATGTTGTTTTAGACCCATTTATCGGCTCAGGGACTACGGCAATTGCCTGTCTCCAGCTAAACAGGAAATACATAGGGATTGAAATTAAAGAAGAGTATTATAAATTAGCCATAGAACGAATTAAAAATACGCAACATGAACTATGATGAAAAAGATTTAATCGTATATTTGTGTAAGAAGATATCTGGTATCGGAGATAAAACTGCATCCGCCATATCTGTTTATTTAGAAAATCTATCTAATCTATTCGAAAACATAGAAAAGCTAAATGATCTGCGAAAAGTCAGCGGAAAGAAATTATTAGATCCAAAACAAATTAAAGAATTATCAATCATTTTAACCGAATATTTTCCCAAAAAGATGTTAGATATAAGATATGCATGGATTTCAGTTTTAATAAGGGATTTTGTTAAAAATAGTATTAAAGAAATTAAAGAAACTACATTGGATACTCTTTTAATAAACCCATTCTTAATAAAAGCATTCGGATTTGATGACCATTGTGAGGTTGTAACTTTTTATTTCTATCAGAAAGTCACAAGATCTATTGTTACTTCATGGGGTTTTATTATAGAAGGAGTTTTATTATGCAGTGGTGCAGAAAAATCAGATTTAGAAGGTTTTGACATTATGATAACTCGAGAAGAAAAAGAATACCACTTCCAGGTTAAAACTAGTCCAAATACTATGAGTATTGAACAAGTACGGCAATTAAATGCTCATATTCAAAAAATCAAGGATATATCGAAACAGGTTCCAATGTTAGGAATGACTTATGGAAAACGTGAGCAAATTAATACACAGATACAATCTACATTAATAGGTTATCCTAAATCAGCAATAATTGGTAAAGAGTTCTGGGATTTCATAGCAAAGGAAGAAGGATATTGCAAGAAAATCTTGAACTGGATAAACGAAGTTATGGAATTACAACCAACAAATTTTTCTGAAACTTTAGAAGAAAAAAAATTATCCTTAATAAAAGACTGGGAAAATACTTGGGGAAAAGGAAAAATATCTATAGACAATGTCTTAAAAAATTATTTATAAGAAATAACGATGTCATACCTTCTTTACAGAAGTCGGTATGATGTACCACCCAAACGACTTTCTTATTGGAGAAGAATATTGGAACTTATTGGGAGGTAATAAGACTTTTCAGGAATTACTTGACGTATTTGATAAAGTTGGTAAACAATTTAAAGCAAAACTTCAGGAAAAGTTCAAACAAGTTGCAAAAGATAAATTAGATTCCTACTAATTTCATCTGCTTGTTCCAAAGCTCCTGTTTGTGAACAAGCAGTTTGGTATTTCGGTAGATTGGGGTTGAGGTACGAAACCAAACCAAACCAAACCAAACCAAACCAAACCAAACCAAACCAAACCAAACCAAACAGTTCAACTATTCCGGGTAGAAATTTGATTAAGAATTTGCAATCTTTCCAGCAGGACAAATCATTTATTTGTAAAAACAGCCTTCCCATCCTGCATATCTACCATGATTTCCGAGCCGTCTGGGAATTTCCCTCCCAAAATTTCCATAGAAAGCGGGTTTTCGATGAGCTGCTGGATGGTGCGCTTTAAAGGCCGTGCGCCAAAATGCGGGTCATACCCTTCTTCAATCAAAGTCTCTTTTACCCGGTCTGTAACGGTAAGTTTAAGGTTGTTTCTGGCGAGGCGCTTTCGAAGGTCGTTCAATTGTATGTCGGCAATCTGTTTGATTAGTTCTTTGGAGAGACTGTGAAAGACAATTGTTTCATCGATACGGTTAAGGAATTCAGGGCGGAAGGTCTCCTTCAGCGCCTGTTTTACCTCTCTTTTCAGTTCTTCTTCATTTTCAGGGCCGGTTAAATCCTGTATCCACTGGCTTGCGATGTTTGAGGTCATTACAATAATGGTATTCTTAAAATCAACGGTTCTGCCGTGTCCGTCAGTAAGCCGTCCGTCATCAAAAACCTGAAGCAAGACGTTAAATACATCCCGGTGTGCCTTTTCAATTTCATCGAATAGCACCACTGCATAGGGTCTTCTTCTTATAGCCTCAGTGAGTCTTCCGCCTTCTTCGTATCCCACATAACCAGGTGGGGCGCCTATAAGCCGTGCAACCGAGTGTTGTTCCATGAATTCAGACATGTCGATACGAACCATTGCATCTTCGTTATCAAACAAAAAGGCCGCCAGCGCCTTGCAAAGCTCCGTTTTCCCAACTCCGGTAGGACCAAGAAACAGGAAGGTACCGATAGGCCGGTTCGGATCCTGGAGTCCGGCGCGTGCACGCCGGATACCGTTTGACACGGCGGAAATTGCCTCTTCCTGGCCAACTACCCTCTCTTTCAGTCTTTCTTCCATCTTTAATAGTTTTTCCTTTTCACTTTCCAGCATACGTGATACGGGAATTCCAGTCCATTTGGCGACTACCATGGCAATGTCATCCTCACCCACCTCCTCATTCAGGAGGGATTTGGATTTTTGCAGTTCCTGTAATTCAAGGTGCTTTTCCTTTAATTTTCTTTCACATTCAATAATACGTCCATAGCGTATCTCAGCAACCTTTTCTAAATTTCCCTCCCTTTGGGCTGCTTGCTCCTCAATGCGCGCCTGGTCAATCTTTGCGTTAATGTCCTGTATTTCCTTGATAACCTTCTTTTCGTTTTCCCAGTGTGCCCGGAAAGCCCTGGATTCTTCTTTCAGGTCGGATAATTGTCTTTCAATTTTCTCTATGCGTTGTTTAGAAGCTTCGTCTTTTTCTTTTTTTAAAGCCTCTTTTTCTATTTCCAATTGCAGGATCTTACGCTCTATCTCATCAAGCTCAACAGGCATGCTGTCGATTTCTATCCTTAATTTTGACGCAGCTTCATCGATAAGATCTATTGCCTTGTCGGGCAGAAACCTGTCCGATATGTACCGGCTGGAAAGGGTCGCTGCAGCAATAATCGCTGAGTCTGTTATGCGCACTCCGTGATGCACTTCGTATCGTTCTTTTAGTCCGCGCAGGATTGCGATAGTGTCTTCAACGGTAGGTTCTCCCACATATACTTGCTGGAACCGTCGTTCCAGGGCGGCGTCTTTTTCAATGTATTTTCTGTATTCATCAAGAGTGGTGGCGCCCACGCAACGCAGTTCTCCACGCGCCAATGCCGGTTTTAGGAGGTTGGAAGCGTCCATTGCCCCTTCTGCGGCTCCTGCCCCAACCACGGTGTGCAATTCATCGATGAAAAGTATTATCTGCCCTTCCTTCTCGCTTATCTCTTTAAGAACCGCCTTAAGACGGTCTTCAAACTCCCCACGGTATTTTGCGCCGGCAATAAGCGCACCCATATCGAGCGACATTACCCGTTTGTTTTTTAAGCTTTCAGGGATATCTCCGTTTACAATGCGCTGGGCAAGCCCTTCGACGATAGCGGTTTTTCCCACGCCTGGCTCGCCGATGAGAACGGGATTATTTTTTGTCCTTCGTGACAATACCTGTATTACCCTGCGAATTTCGTCATCACGGCCAATAACGGGGTCAAGCTTTCCTCTTTGTGCCAGAGCAACCAGATCTTTACTGTATCGTTCAAGTGCACGGTACTTGTCTTCGGGAGTCTGGTCGGTGACTCTCTGGCTGCCCCGGATTTCTTTTAAAGCCTTGAGAATATTTTCCCGGTCAATGCCTGCCTCGTTTAATATTTTGCATGCGGAGGTATTTTTTTGCCGTGCCAGCGCCAGCAGCATATGTTCGGTGCTTAGGTATTCGTCCTTCAGCTTGCCGGCTTCTTCCCATGCAAAGTTTATCATATCGCGCAGTTCCGCACTCACATATGCCTGTCCCGGCGCTCCTGAGCCGCTTATTTGCGGAAGCTTGTTAACGGCCTCCATTGTTTTATCAAGAACAATATTTGCATCCACACCTAATTTTTGCAGGAGAGGAACTACGATGCCCTGCTCCTGCGTCAATAAAACCTCCAATACGTGCGCCGAAAGGATTTGCTGCTGCCTTTTTGATTCGGCTAATTCCTGAGCTTCCTGTATGGCTTCCTGCGCTTTTATGGTAAACTTATCAAGTCTCATAGTCTTCCTTTCAAAAGGTTAATTCTCACATAATGTTATTAAATAAGAATTCGTATGGTACAACCCTTCTTCCCTAACACGACATAGCCGGAACCAAACAAGCGCGAAACAAATTCTAAAATACAAAATAACAATGAAAAAAACCGGGTTTTGAATATTTAAAAATTGAAATTTAGAATTTGTTTCGTATTTCGTGCTTTCACAAAGGGTTATAGATGGTGGACAATTCTTTTATAACACATCGGACATGGTGTACATGCCGGGGGGTTTTTTTGCAATAATCTTTGCCGTATAAACTGCGCCCCGCGCAAACGTATCTCTTGTGTGTGCCTTATGGGTAATCTCTAATCGTTCTCCAAGCCCGCCAAAAACTACCGTATGGTCGCCAATGACGTCTCCACTCCTGACTGCGTGTATGCCTATTTGGTTTGAAGGGCGTTCACCGATGATCCCCTGGCGGCCATAGATAATGTTTTTTTCCTTATCCAGTCCGGTGGCATCGCATATTTTTTCTGCCAGTCTCAGCGCTGTACCGCTAGGGGAATCTTTTTTCTGTCTGTGGTGTGTTTCAATAATTTCAATGTCAAAGTCCTTGCCCAGCATTTTTGCCATTTGGGCGGCAACCGAAAACATTACGTTTACCCCCAGGCTCATGTTTGGTGAAATCAGGCAGGGGATTTTTTTTGATATTTCCAGCAATTTTTCATGATGCAGGGGGGTTAGTCCGGTAGTGCCTGTTACAAACGCAACGTTTTTTTTAGCGCAGCATTCTGCAATATTGACGGCAGATTCAGGCGATGAAAAATCTATCAGCACATCTGCGGGATTTTCCATTGCAGTTGAAATTTTCAGCCCTGATTCTCCAAAACCGGCCACCAGCCCAATGTCTTTGCCAATGGACACATGTCCCGGGTGTTCCAGCGCCGCAGTTAAATCAGATTCTTTATCTTCAAGGATAAGGGCACAAATCCTTGTTCCCATTCTGCCGCATGCGCCATTTACCGCAATCTTAATCAATGTTTGTTCCTTTTATATTTTTTGCTGGCGGTCTTTAGGATGTTTCTTTCCCGCCATGTTAAATTATGCAACCCTTCACGATTCACCTTGTCAAGGATTTCATCCACCTTTTCACGTAACTCCATGTCTTTTCTCAGTTCTTTTTCCTGTTGACGTATTTGGCATCTCTTTAAATAATCAACAACACGGCTTGAGTACCGTACGAACAAAAACCCGTACACAAGCCCCCCCAGATGGGCAAAATGCGCAATATTGCCACCCCTCGGCGTAATACAATTAAATACCGTAATGGAGGCAAATATCATTACCAGATACTTCGCCCTGATAGGAAAGAAATAAAAAATAACCATGCTATTGGGGAAATACATCGCGAAGGCGACTTCTATCGCGAAAATTGCACCGGATGCCCCGAGAATAGGAACTTTTGGCGTAAAGATACAACAGCATATCCCAGCGAAGATTCCTGCGGTAAAGTAAAGTGTCAGG
Organism: uncultured Candidatus Kuenenia sp.; assembly: GCF_900696675.1. Classification (NCBI taxonomy): domain Bacteria; kingdom Pseudomonadati; phylum Planctomycetota; class Candidatus Brocadiia; order Candidatus Brocadiales; family Candidatus Brocadiaceae; genus Candidatus Kuenenia; species uncultured Candidatus Kuenenia sp. The sequence continues at coordinate 20,620 of NZ_CAADGZ010000018.1, forward strand.
AATTTTTTTGGGCCTAGAACCTTTTCGACCTCGCTGCCAAACATCCAGAGCACCAGCATATTAAAGATCAAGTGCCAGGGGTCTGTTGTGCTATGCAAAAACATATACGAAAAAAACTGCCAGAACCACAAATTCCCTATAGCGTCCGGTGGATAGAGCCAGAACATTTTTGTGAATTTATCTGAAGCGGGATAATGCCACGGCAGGGCTGGAGACTCTGATAATGAGTTAACCGGAAGGGGGGGCAACTGGGGGCTTATCGTGGAAAATAGTAATTGGAACATGAACACCCCGACATTGGCGATGATTAGCATCATAACCAGGCGGGTCCATTTGCTGCCAATATTTAATCCGAAAGGGTTTCTCCTGTAATACATTACGCCCGATCTCTCATAAAACGTTAAACGAAGTTAATTAAATTATAGTAAGCCCTATCCTGAAAAAAGTCAAGAATTGATGACAATGCCAAAGATGTCTATCTGTTAAGATTTATTATACGCAAAAAGTTTTTGGTAAATACATATGCCGCCGATAAGAAGTATCCCATTCGCACCCCATAAAACAGGCACAACGGGCAATAATGTATCATCTGCAAGTACTGAACCTGTTACCATCAGGGGGTAATAGATAAACAAGATAATCATAAAACTTACTCCAAACCCTATTATAAGGTGAGAGCTACGCAACTTAATGCCCAATGGAATGCCAATAACAATAAAACTTAAACACGAAAGTGCCTGTGAGATTCTTTTGTGTATGGAAATATCGTTTTTGCGTCTTAATTTCTTTTTTGACGCTAACGTCAGGTCGCTTTCAAAGCTTGTAATTTTCCTCAACAAAACAGATATGTTCTTTTCTGTCTCTTCAAGCGATTTTGTGAGTGTGGCTATGTTATTTGTTTCACTATTTTGTATCTCACGTGTTTCAATCATTCTTTGTGATATAACGCTAATCCGCTGTTTTTCTCTTTCTATAGTCTCTTTTATTTCCATTAATTTTAAATCGATATCATCAGCGATGTAATATCCGGCTTTATTTTCCCTTTTTAACTGCATAAGATTTTCGGTTGCGACAAGTATATAATTATTTGCCAGTTTACTCTCGTTTGCCAGTCCATCAATCTTTGATTTCTGCCGTTCCAGATTTTGTTTTGATTTTTTTAATTCGGATTCAAGGTGTTTTTGCTTTTTATTTAATTGCTGCAACTGGTTTTGGTGTTCAGCAAGTTTTCTTGATGCTTCAACCCGTGCCTCTTCAAAATTGTCGGGAATTTCTTTGCTGTTTGCAAGTTCCCTGTCAATTTCATTGTTGTATTTAAAGAGCTGGAATATCGTCATATGCTTGGTGGAAAAGTCGGCCTTGTCTTTTCCCATGGGAATTTCAAATGTGGTCTCCGTAAACACGCCTAAACGCGGAACCTCTTCGGCTTTTTTGTAGTTTGGTTTGATAAATTCCCCCTTGCGCAGCGTAAGGAAGATTGTGTTTTTTTCGTTATTCACCTCGATACTGCCTTCTTCCGCAATGATGATATCCGTAACATAATCATCCGCATACTGAATAACGGTGACGTCTTTGTTGATGTTGTCTACTACATTTCCAATGTATATTTGATACGGCTCCATGAGTACTTTTTTCTGGAAGGTTGCTAATCTGCCGGCGAGGATATTGTTTATCGCCCTTTCTTGTAATAATTTTATCTGGTAAAGGGATCTTGGCAAAATTTCCGCCGATAGCACCAGCGTAAAAAAACTGAAAATAATGCCTATTACCAAAACCGGAGTAATTATCTTCCGTAAATGGATGCCGCTTGCTTGTATGGCGATAATTTCTCTGTCGGCGCTCAATCTTCCATACGTTAAGGTAGTGGCGGTAAGCAGTGCCGAAGGAATGGAATAAGGCGCCACCTGGATAAACATATGAGGGATGAGAGCTTTTAGGGCTATAATATCAAGCCCTTTGTGTAATATCTGAATTACAAACCCTAAGAACATTAGGATTTCAAAGCACAAAAAAGAAGGCCAGAATGTTTGAAACCATTCTCGTATAACGTAGCGTTGTAATATATTATTAGCAAACATTTTATGTATTTCTATTCTTGTGCCGGTTCTAAATGGATTGTTTTTGTAACAATTTAGTATTTTGAAAAATTCCAACAATGTAGTTCGACGAGGTTCGTCGCACCAAAAAGAGTTGTGCGATGGTGAATAGGGTTTACTCAAGACAATGCGACGAACCTCGCCGAACTACATATGACTATTTCCAGCTTCAAAATACTAAAGTGTTACATTTTTTTTAATTTTATCAGCAATCGCAATGCTTTCAATCGATTTTAATTGTTTTATGTTTTCGCTATATCGTTTCGGCTAATCTGAGGTTAGATCTCAGTCCATTACTCTTTAAGATAGGAGGAAAGGCTTATTCCGTCGATATGAAAATAAAATTACGGTAAATGCCTTGACGTGTATTTTTATTCTTCGTGAAAATTTATTCGAAAACCTTCAGGAGTGCCGTTGCTAAAAAGAAATAATAGCATTCTCTTGTCACTACATCCGGGAAAAGGGGGAAGATTGCGGGTTTTCAGAGAGGGGTGGAGGATGTTTTGTAGATTTGCTGCAATTCCGGAAAGGGGTAATTTATTTCATGCCTCTTTGTGCCCGGCCACTGTTTTTGTTTTTTCCTGCAGGTGAATTAGCTTGTTAATGGTATCAATAACCGGTTCAGAAGAATTTTGGAATTTAGCAATGGGATTAACGATTGCAAGCCCTTTATAGTAGGTGACGAGCCCTTCCGCAACCTCGGTCAAAATCTTGTTAAACGAATTCCGCTTCTTTGCCCTCGCGAGTTTTACCTCAGGGCCTTTATCCCCGGTAATAGGTATCCTCTCATAATTTCCAAAGTCCATACGCAACACATTAATCATACCACCCTGTCCTGACAATTGGTTTACGATTTCGGCGGAAGGCAGCGAGGCGATATATGCTAAAGGATAGGTGTAGTCTTTATATTTCCCCTTTTCAACATAAGAATCGCTCCGGATGCCCAGGCTTTTAAAATAAGCCTGTACCTTTGCGAAACACGACTTATTTACCCGGAGTTCGTCTACCTGTTGTATTTGTTTATTCAGGGATTTTGGCCTTCCCAGTACAATGGCGCTTGCTATAATCTCATTCTGCTGATACGTTCTTATATCAATCTGGATGTTGTTATCATTAATAAACTGCCAGAGGAACAGACTACAGGTTTTCGCGCCATAAAAGGCGGAACGGGTAAATTTAATGTTAACGGAAGATATCTCCATATCCGCAAAAAGGATTTCCAGGGGAAGAATTATTTTGGAGACCGTCATTGCGCCAGGAACAATATTTCCCTTCCTGTGGATGAGATTTTTATCATTTGTGACGTCAACAAAAAGCTCACCGTCTTTTTTCGCAATTTGGTATTCATGTTTGATTAAAAACTTTCCCCAAACCAGCATCTGGGGATCGTTCGCATTGTCTTTCTTTAATTCAAGATTAGGATGTGGGGTCCGGGCTTTTGCATCCCTAAAGATTATTGTATCCGACAAAAAACCTTCAGTGCGGTTTAATGGAATTTTGAGAATAGGAGCGCCTGTTCTGTTCATCTGTTAGTCCAGCAATTCTTCTTATTCTGTAACCGTTGCTTGCCTGTCAAGCCCGCCTTAACACGAATAATAATGGGTAGTTAAAGACGCAAGATTTTACTGTTGAAAATGGAAATTTTCTGTTGCTGCGAGGAAAATATCTGTTGATTCAAGTATGGTTCATTTCGCAAAATCTCAACTTATTGGATTCTATAATGTCATGTTTTCCCTGTCAAGCATATAAAAATTAATTTTCCATTATACTACCGTAGTAGTAGGCAATCTACAATCTACAATCGGCAAATTGCTGATTGAGGAGTGGAGACTGGGGACTGCCAATTTTAATTTGGGGTCAGTTTAAATACTTAATCTCCCCATTGCTTTTCCCATGGACCCCTTTGCGAATAACCAGATTTTTTCCATGGTTGATCCCGGAGGCATAGGCTTCATGGCAGCTTGTTGAATATCGGTGAGAAGTACGCGAGCGCCTTGGGTTTCTTCTGAAGAAAAACTCTTTAAGCCTGGGATCTCCCTTCCAAACAAGTTTATTTGAATGGCTGGTAACGGCCCGGTTTTCCAGTTTAGTGTAAAAACCTTCCAGGAGGCCGTAGATGAAGGTTCTCCTGTGTTTGTTACCGTCGATTTTTTTTTGTTCTTTATAGTCTGTCCACAATAATTCGGAGATGTTTTGAAGGTAATTATACACATACTCAGCCATCTCCACATTTTCCGGCAGTCCATAAATTTCCAGCGCCCTGCCATTTTTATTTTCATGCTGTTCGTACCCGAATTTCCAAATGGCTTCTACGAAAAAAAATTTACAGAGTATGGAACAGATTAATGATTTGATAGCATCCCTATTCCCTATATTCCCGATTTGTTTGTAAACGTAATGCCGCCCGGCATGCGCATCCAATAATGACAGGTTGTGTTTTAACAGTAGTTCGTGTGCCTTTGCCATTGCCAATTGCGCCTCATGTTCATTTTTGCTCTGGGCTAATGCCAAAAGCTTGTGTACCTTGTCAAGTATGGTGTGGTTGCCTGATTGTGCAGAAAAGCTGTTCCTCTTTCTTTCCATCCACGTATGAATATCTCCGGTGGCAGAGGAATCAATACCATTTTCCCGGCAAATACTCTTAAATATTTCACCATGGGGTAAATCATCCCGTATTCCCAGAATTTCCTCCACATACTGATGTGCCATTTCGTGGTAAAGCACCTCCTGGACATATTCCCACGGATAGGACTGGATCAGGAAAATGCTGACAGAGAGTCGCCGCCAATGCCCCCCCTTCCAATTCCCCAGCATTCGGTCCGCACCCGAAAGTTCAAAGTGAGGGGGACGCATGGAATTTTTGAAATAATGGTGATTCGCGGTTTTCCAGTCCTCTTTCAACTGCATTATCCATGCCGTTTTTAAGGTGTTGTCAATCGTTTCTCTATTTTTATCCATTTTCATTTGCGAAGCGTATTCATTTATCATTAGTACGAAAAGAGGAAAAAAGCATAACAGATATATTTGTATAAATAAAAAGAATTTTTGCTGAAATGGGACAACATCACGCGCACGGTACACTTTCAGTTAAGCAATGAGCCGTACGGAGAGAATGGCACTTGATACGTGTTCTAAGCCCACTAAATTCCCATGTAGTGCGACGAGGTTAGTTGCAATACAAATGACAATTTCGTTGTATATCCATACAAATGACCTTTCTTTATAATATTGAAATTAAAACATTTTGCCCATTCAACCATCAAAGAGGAAAACGCGCAAGCAGAATTTTTGTAGCAGAAAGGCTTTCTCGTTTTAGCAATTTTTTTTATCAGTAGAGAATGGTTTTAATTTTCCTTACTTCTTTATTACCCATACCGGTAATTCTAAAAGCGCTATACCAAAAACATGGACGGCCAAGAAATAGATAAGCGCTGTTATCAATACTACGCCGAATAGGTTAAGTACAAGGCCGGTTTTATCCATCATTGGTATTGTGACCTGGTCACTGCTGAAAATAATGGCTTTGGGCTATGTTGCAACCGGAAGCATGAACGCACAAGATGCAGAAAGTGTTGCGGGGAGCATTAAAGCAAAGGGATGTATATTAAGCGTTCATGGAAAATAGAGGGACACTTCCCATATTAATTTTTGAAATATGGGGAGTGTCCCTTTATTGATCAAACTGATTAATTGTTTTCCTGCCGAAAAGACAGGATAAACAACATTGACGAAATACCTGAACCCGCTTTAAGCACTTTTTACCAATACGGAAAAACAACTACGCTATCGCTTCCAATTCATTTTTTAATAATTCTGCAGAATGTATACGATTTAACGGGTTTTCCTCCAATAATCCTAAAATAACCTTGTGTAGTTTCTCGGGTATTGATGAATTTAACTCCCATGGGGGGACCGGATTCTCTTGCCACAACTTATTTGTCAGGGCTTCATAAAGAATCAACCCAACAGAATACAAATCGGATGTGGCCGCAATCTTAATCTTTTTCAACACATCCTTTTCCCGCTCATTTTTTCTCAAGAGTTGTATCATTTCTTTCTGTTCCGGGGATGCATATTCCCTGCTCATACCAAGAAGCGTCTCTCCTGTTTTAATAGTGCATTCAAGGTCTATAAGCGCCATTACACCCGTAGTTGGATTTAGTATAAGATGACCGGGTTTGATATCGGAGTGAAGGTATCCTTTGGTATGCATGTGCATCAAAGGCAAGGTCACGCTTGCAAAATGCTGAATTACCCCTTCGATTTCTTTCCGGTCGGTCATATCCCTTTTTTTATAATATTCAAGTACGCCTTCTCCTTCAAAGTGGGTCATAATGAGATAATATTGTGCCAAAACAAACTTGTCATCCTTATACATGTTATCCCTTCCCACTTTATATCGAACCGGAATTTGCGGATGTGAAAAGAGGGCAAGGATTTTATATTCTCTCGCGTAATCATTGGAAGGGTGATATTTTATGCCCCACTGATTTTCTTTGAACTCAGGATTACAAAGGATTGCGTAATTAGCCCTGTGTCCGGGCGTAATCTTAAACTCTTTAAACGTATATTTGTTAATAGAATACATTTTATATACTCCCGACAAAAAAATAGTGAAATTCTAAATACGAAACAAATCCCAAAAAATAAAATTCGAACTGTCCAAAACTGTAAGAGCCGATTTGTTTTTAACATTTGAATTTTGAGTTTAGGTATTGTTTCGAATTTCTATATTCGAATTTAGAGGCTTCTACATATCGACAAAATTTTGTCGATATTAGACGCTAAGCGCCTAAACCCCTTTTAAAACCCTCTGGGCTAACTCATTCGGCAATTTTGCTTCGGTTATTCTTCTTGATGCAGCTTCAGCATTATACCTCACACGCCTGAAGCTTATCTGGTTTAAAGTGGAATCAAAAACAACATAACACCCGTCGGGATTTCCATCCCTAGGCTGACCCAGTGAACCAACGTTAACATAATATTTCCAGTCATTGTTTTGACCCACCGTAAAAGATTCTGTCTTGTCGGAGCATTCTTTTTCAATCACCATTAATCTCATATCATAATTGTCGGTAGGGATGAGAACGGAGGCATTTACCAATCTCTTCTCTTTCGTGTAAATGTACGCCGCTGGCCGGTGTGTATGCCCGCCAAATGTTATCTTTGACCATAAGGTGGTGTACTTTAAAACGCTTGCATTTTTGGCATATTCATAACCAATCGGGTATGAAGGGGTACTGTGTACTATTTCAAACCCCTCATTCTTAAATTTTTTTCTCAGCGTTAAACGTTTTAAAAAGGTATAATTCTCCTTCGTCAATACCCCTTTTGTCCAATCCGCTGCGGCTTGTGCTACGGGATTCATTTCAGAGGTAAGGGATGGTTCCCCGACTACCTGTTTATCGTGGTTTCCTCCAATGACAACGCATTTCTTTTCCATTAATTGAATGGCGTCCATAAAATCCCTGTCGGGAGAAGTTTCCGGATTGATTTGTTCAATGATTTTATATATTCTTTCAATCGGTACTTTTCTCTTTCCATACTTCATGTAGCGTACAATGTCGCAGCATTCATTTGGAGAGGCGCCATACCCTACTATATCGCCTGCGATAAGCAGCCTGTCAATGGTACCTTCCTTTTTCGCAATCTCTTTAATAAATGCAATCAGAGAATCAACATTTCCATGAATATCTGATATTATAATGTTTTTCAAGAGCTTGCTTTCCATAATAAGTAAAAGGCATTTATTAGATACTGCGCAACATCTTTTCCAGTTTCTCTGCGGAAGAAATCCTGTTCGAAACATCTTCTTCCAAAAGCCCCATGATAATTTCTTCCAGTTTTTGAGAGATATTTTTATTAATTTTGTGCGGCAAATCCATCCCTTTTTGCCATTTTTTTTTCGTTAACGTTTCATAGAATAAGAGACCTATGGAATACAAATCTGTTCTGCCATCCAACTGCATAGAAGAGGGAAGGCCGTCTTCGCCATGATCTCCTTTTTGGCTCCTCAAATAATCAAGAATGCGAAACTGTTCAGGCGAGGCATACTCCCTGCTGATTCCCCGCAGAACTTCTCCATGTTTAATAGCCAGTTCAAAGTCAATGATATGCCCCAAACCTGTTTCCCTGTTACAAATCAAATGCCCTGGTTTTATATCACAATGAATGTACTTCATAGCATGCAGATATATTAAGGGGTCGCAAACCGTAAGAAACATCTTTACCACTTCATTTATGACCTTTACCTTTTCCACATCCTTTTCCCTGAAATATTCCAGAATATCTTCACCGTCAATATGTTGCAATACGATAAAATTCTGTTTTATCAAAAACCTCTCATCCTTGTATAAATCACCATGTCCAACATCATACACTTTAGGAATTTGTTTATGATTAAGCTTTTTGAGGACATTGTATTCTCCGGAAAAATCAGCATAAGGGGCGTATTTTATCCCCTTACCGGCAGCATTAATCAAAACAGCATAGTTAGACTTATGTAAATTTGATTCACACTTAAACGTTTGAAAACGATAATTATTAATTATATACATACGTGTTATTGTTATCCAAGAAAACATATACCCTGCCGGCAGTCGGCAGTCTACAGTCAGCAAATTGCAGATTGCAGATTGAAGATTGAGGACTGTTTTCGTGCCTGTTTGGCTCTGGCTATGCCAGCCGGGAGCGGACTTTATACATATATCAATTGGTTGGTGGCAATAATCCTGTACAATGTTGTTTTTCGACCATTAGTTCGCATAAAAAATGCCAAATATTCAATTTATGACTTCAAAGCGTTGATTTTCATATTTTCATAAAGAAAAGAGGTGAAAAATTAAAACACTTCATCTGCCTGTAAGGTATTCATATGTTTTGCATTATACGCAAAATTTAAAACAACTATTTTTCTAAACAAAAAATGAATCTATATTAAATTTTTTACACGAACAAATGAAAAAATGATACCTACCCATGAATGCTGTGGCTGAAATAAACCGTCGTTGCATTTCGAATTTAAATCGTAATTTATTCATAATTGCCAAATTATTAAATACTTATGCAATATATTTACAAATACTAATATATTAATTATTTATAAACTATTTTGCCTATAAACCATGGAGGAAGTATTATTTATACTGCAGCATGGTTTTATCTATTTTGTTTTAGGATAGTTACGGATTTTAACATTATAGGAAACTGCCTTTAAAAAAATATACCGCAAACGGATGGAATAATAATTGCTCCAATAAGCCAATTAAAGTTGAATTGCTTTTATCCTCAAGTATATTTTATAGATAGAGAAGAGAATTCTATCGCCAATTATCCATTCAACACATTAAAATTATGCGGAATTCTCAGGTTGCATTTGTTATATTTCTCCGTTTTTTGGAAGTTTTATTTTAGAAAGGGAGGTACTATTGAAAATATAATATGCCAGCATAACATTTTACATTGTAGACACATTTGTAATTTTAGTAGGGTGATAAAAAGGAGAGAGACTTAACTTATGAAAATGTATAACAAATTTATGATCGGTGTTTGGCTTTTACTAATAATGGGTCTGTTTGCGTTTGGCACGGGTGTTGCTGAAGCGGCAGGAGACCCAAACGGTTCCGATACGTATTCTGAGAGTATTGAAGGATTAAAGATTTCAATCAACGTCGTATGGACGTTAATAGCCGCATTCCTGGTATTTAGCATGCAGGCGGGTTTTGCCTTTTTAGGGGGCTTTTTACGACAAAAGAACATGCTCAACTACCTAGCACATTGTTTCATTGATTCCACGTTGGGTGCATGCGTTTTTTATTTTTTCGGTTTTGCTGTGATGTTTGGCGGGTCTCAGGCGTATTCAGGCCTTGATAGGGGCTGGCCTGGTATTGGCTGGGACGGCTTTATGCTTTTAGGGGATGCATATGACGTAAAAACGGTCATGTTCTGGCTCTTCCAAATGGTATTTGCAACAAAAACAGTAACAATTATTGCAGGCGCTGTTGCAGAAAGAATGAAATTTGTGCCTTATATTATCTACAGTTGTTTAATGTGCGGCATTATCTATCCGCTTTATGGTCATTGGGTATGGGGAGGCGGATGGCTGAGTACCCTTCCAATTGGTGCCGGGGTAGTAGATTTTGCGGGTTGCGCCGTAGTTCATACAGTAGGGGGTATTATGGCCCTCATGGGCGCATGGGCTGTTGGTCCCAGAAAAGGCAAATATAATCCCGATGGCTCGCCAAACGCCATTCCCGGGCACAATATGACCTATGTTGTCATTGGCTGTTTTATTCTTGCCTTCGGCTGGTTTGGTTTTAATGCCGGAAGCACCGTGGCAGGCACTGATTTACGTATAGCAATAATTGCGACAAATACCTTTCTTGCCGCTGCTGCGGGCGCATCAATTATGTTGTTCTTTACATGGAAGAGACAGGGCTTTGTTGACGTATCGTTTGTTTGTAACGGAGCTTTGGCTGGGTTGGTTGCGATTACCGCGCCTTGCGCTTATGTAGCGCCATGGGCAGCAGTTGTTATCGGAGTCCTTGCAGGCCTTATTATGAGAGGCGCCGTAGCGCTGGTAGAAGTCGTTTTCAAGATTGACGATCCCCTTGGGGCGGTGGCAGTGCATGGCGCAAACGGCATGTGGGGCATGCTTGCCGTAGGTTTATTCGCCGATGGAACCTATGGTATAAATGGTTTAATCCTTGGCACCGGCGAGCAATTGCTTGCCCAATTTATCGGAACTGTTGTCGCTTTTGCATATGCATTTGCTTTTGGCGGAGCGGTCTTCTTCGGATTGAAAGGAACAATTGGTTTAAGGGTTTCCGACCTTGAAGAAGAAGAAGGTCTTGATATTGCATATCACGGTACTTCATGCTATCCTGTGGAAGGAGGGTTCTTTGGCGCTGTGGGGGAACACCTCATCGATGTTCAGGCAGAAAAAGAACAAATCTCTTTGCTTGAAGAAGCAATCAGCAAGGACCGTTCACGCGAGAGGATTTATTCTGAGAAACTTGGCAGATGGGTATACGGAAAGGCAAAACAAGAAAAACAATCGTCGAATTCTAAGAAATAAGACCTGTTTGTGGTCAAATAAACATATATAGTATTAATAATATGAATGGAGGAGTTTCATGAAAAAAATAGAAGCAATAATCAGGCCGGAGAAGTTCAATATTGTGCGGGACGCCATGACGGAGATGGGCTATCCGGGAATGACCGTTACGGAAGTAAAAGGGCACGGCAGTCAAAAAGGAATCAGCGAAGTATGGCGCGGTAGGAGGTATCGTGTTGATTTGCTGTCAAAAATAAAACTGGAAATTGTGGTAAAAGATGAGGATGTACAAAAGATTGTCGATACTATCACCACGGAAGCTCAAACGGGAAGCATCGGAGATGGAAAGATATTTGTCATAAATGTAGAAAACGTTTATAGAATTCGTACAAAAGAGAAAGATGCGACTGCCATTTAAGGTGGATTCTATACCGCGCTAAATCCAAAGTTGGCGCTACCATGAATAGTTTTGATAGCGCCAGCTATTTTTTTGTAGTAGGGACGAAGCATTTGTCTGCATAGAAGATAAAGACTAAATGCTGCACACGCGCCCCAACTAGGTCCTATTTGACGAGTTATGATGTATGCAGACATGCTTCGCCCCTGCTGTTACGAAAAATTTTTTCCCCTGACATTATAGTATTTATAAAAAATTTATTGGGAGTGGTGTATTGAAAAGGTGTCTTCTTTTTATCACTTTAATTGTCATAGTAACATGCCTGGCAAATGATATGTTTGCAGGAGACCCCAGCGGAAAAGAAACATACTCTGACAGTATACAGGGATTAAAATTTTCGGTAAACTTCGCCTGGATATTAATGAGCGCTTTTCTGGTTTTTAATATGCAGGTTGGTTTCGTCTTCCTTGGGGCTGGATTTGTACAAAAGAAGAATACCCTGAATTACGGCACTATGAGTTTTATGGATTTTTGCGCCGGAGCAATAATTTTCTGGCTTTTTGGCTTTGCTTTAATGTTTGGAGGTTCTCAACTTGCTCCCGGGCTTACCAACGGAAACAAATTTATCGGTTATAGCGGATTTTTGCTGATAGGCGACTCATACGACGTTCATATTTCTGCGCTCTGGTTATTTCAGGTTATGTTTGCATCTACTGCCTCTACGATAGTAACCGGCGCTATCGCGGAAAGATGTAAGTTTCATGCCCATGTGCTTAATAGTATTTTCCTTTGCGGCATATTGTATCCTGTTTATGGACACTGGATGTGGGGCTACGGCTGGCTGGAAACGCTGCCATTTGGGGTAGGGGCAAGAGATTTTGCAGGTTCGGGAGTTGTACACGGAGTAGGGGGACTGATTGCTTTTGTCGCGGCCTGGCGCGTTGGGCCGAGATATGGCAAGTACAATCCGGATGGCAGCTCGAATGTTATCCGCGGACATAACCTTCTGTATATAGTAATAGGGACACTTATCTTAATTTTCGGCTGGTTTGGATTTAATGCCGGCAGTACGCTTGCCGTTACAGAATTGCGCGTATCCATAATAGCAACTAACACCTTTTTAGCCGCCGCCGCAGGTGCTCTAACCCTGCTCTATATTTCTTATTTTATGACAAAAACGTTTGGCGTAAGCATGGCATGCAACGGTGCTCTTGCAGGCTGTGTTGCAATTACAGCATCCGGTGCATATGTTCCCCATTGGGCGGCTATTGTAATCGGGGCTATCGGCAGCGCATTGACATGTTTCAGCCTCGATTTCATTGAAAATAAACTAAAGATTGACGATCCTGTGGGCGCCATATCGGTTCATGGAGTAAACGGGATATGGGGCTTACTTGCAGTAGGTGTATTTGCAGACGGGACATATTGCGAAGTAAGAGGATTGATTACAGGTTCAGGCTGGCAATTGCTCTCCCAGTTTATCGCCAGCATCACCTTAATTGTGTGGTGTCTGGGAATGGGCTTTCTTTTTCTCTCTTTCCTAAAACGTGTTATAGGATTAAGAGACCCCATCAGCGCAGAGCAAAAAGGCCTGGATCTCTACGAACATGGCTCCGGGTGCTATCAATAATTTTGTAACATCAGGCTATTCCCTATACGGTTAAATGCCTGGACGGATTTTTCAAAAAACTATAGCGTTACATTGTTTTAAAAATTTTCCCTGACTCCAAAAACAGATAATGTAACATTCGCCTCCTAAACTTCATTATTCGTAAATATTTTATCCTTAATAACCATGGCTTGGTTAAGGCAATAAAGGCAATAAAGATGTACTTGCGATAAGAACAAGCACTGCACTTTTCGCCTTGACGTTTAGGAATTTTAATATTTTTGTAGAGACGCATTGCGAATACGTAATGAAAATGTTGATACAACAGAGAGACGCATGCAATGCTTCTCTATACTAACATCAACAACAGTCGTCATGTTGCGCTTGCAACATGACGACTGCGGTTTTTTTTGTTTATTGTCTGAAACGAATATTGTTCCAGACTAATTCACATTATTTCTATGAAAGGAGGTTTTAGTTTTTTGTCATGTTTTACGAATATTTTTTCTCTTTATTGTTTTCGTTAATGGGAGGTGGTAGTAATGAAAAAAATTGAAGCAATTATCAGGGACCAGAAATTAACAGCCGTAAAAGACGCCCTAAAAGCCATTGGGGTAGCCGGTATGACCGTCTCGGAGGTAAAAGGACACGGCACACAGAAGGGAATAACCGAAGTATACCGCGACAAACAGTATTCTGTGGATTTGCTGCCTAAAATTAAGATAGAGATCATCACTACAGATGAAAATGTGGATAAAATTACCAAAACAATCGTTGATGCGGCACAAACCGGCAGCATCGGTGATGGTAAAATTTTTATCTACGATATAAGAGATGTTATACGAATAAGGACCGGAGATACCGGGGAAAAGGCAATTTAGCATTATTCCTGCAAATTTAAAGATAAGGATTTTTAAACTGACGAATAGGAGGTTTTAAAAATGAAAAAATTTAGTTTACTGACAATGTTAAGCCTTGTACTGGTGATGGCCGCATCATCCGTAGTATTGGCAGGTGACGATGTATTGGATTCGGGCGATAATGCATGGATTCTTATGTCGGCATCATTAGTACTTCTGATGTCCCCGGGCCTTGCCTTCTTTTATGGCGGCATGTGTTCATCCAAAAATATCATAAATATGTTAATGATGGTTTTTATGAGTATGGCGGTAATCAGTATCCAATGGGTATTCTGGGGATACTCTCTCTCATTTGGAGAGGATTGCGGCAACTTTATCGGAAATTTGGCAAAGGTCGGCTTGCGCGGTATAACGCCCGATACACTCTCCGGCACCATTCCGGAATACACTTTTTTGGCATTCCAGGCAACATTTGCGATTATTACCGTGGGGCTTATCATGGGTGCAGTTGAAGGGCGCATGAAATTCAGCGCACTTTTAATATTTATTCCCCTGTGGGCGACTGCCGTATATGACCCGGTATGTCATTGGGTGTGGGGCGGCGGTTTCCTCCAAGCCTGGGAAGTGCTGGATTTTGCCGGCGGAACGGTGGTACACATAAATTCAGGTGCGGCAGCCCTTGCCCTCGTGATATTACTCGGAAAACGCAAGAAACAAAACATAAGGCCACCATGCAATGTCCCGATGGTGCTACTCGGCACGGGCCTGCTCTGGTTCGGATGGTTCGGTTTTAATGCTGGCAGCGAACTGGCTTCTGACGGAAGGGCGGCATTTGCGTGGGTAATAACAAACTCGTCTGCAGCCACTGCTGCTTTCGTTTGGATGGTATGCGAATGGATTCATAGGAAAAAACCTACGCTTATCGGTGCGGCTTCAGGCGCAGTTGCCGGCCTTGTAGCCATAACCCCGGCGTCTGGTTTTGTAGGGCCTTTAGGCGCTATACAGATTGGAATTATGGCGGGTGTTGGATGTTACTTTGCCAGCATGAAGCTAAAAGCGCTTTTTGGATATGACGACGCTTTGGACGTAGTTGGAGTACATGGGATTGGCGGTACGATAGGCGCCTTTGCCACAGGTCTATATTGTACCAAAATGGTAATGGGGCCTGATGGAGTTGACGGCTTATTCATTGGATGGGGTATGGAAGGCTTCAAACAATTGGGCTTACAATGTATTGGTTTCCTGATTTCATGGTCATACGCATTTTCAGTGACAATGGTTATCGGATTATTTCTCAAGTATACGATAGGCTTAAGGACAGCAGAAATACAAGAAGACACCGGGCTGGATATTACTCAGCACGGCGAGATTGGCTACCACCTTGAGATGGAATCTACTAGCACATTGAAGATACCTGCCGGGCACTAATTCCGGACCTCATGCATTACTGTGGTTTGAGGGATTAGATTTACGGAAAAATACAAGGCGCTGTCTCTTTGGAGACAGCGCCTTTTTTAATGGTAACGCTTTAGTACCTTATCAGTAATTTCTTCGCACACTTCCATTCGTCAGTGCATGCTTTTTGGGAAAATATTTAATTGTCCCTTCTGTAATCGGCAATCCACAGATTGAGGACTGTGGATTTTCTATTATGCCGTTTAACAACAATCTGTCATTCCGACTATTCCCATTCAATTGTGCTCGGAGGTTTTGTGCTTATGTCATATACCACACGGTTAACGCCCTTCACCTCATTTATAATCCGATGAGAAATACTTCCGAGCGTTTCATTGGGAATGCGGTACCAGTCTGCAGTCATAAAATCTGTTGTTTCTACCGCACGAACAGCAATCACATTTTCATAACTCCTCTCATCACCCATAACCCCAACGGTACTTAACGGCAGGAGCACCGCAAAACACTGAGCAATTTTATTGTATAAGCCCGCTTTGCATATCTCCTCAATGACTATTTTATCTGCCTTACGCAAGACTTCTAAACGCTG
The DNA here is from genome assembly GCF_900696675.1 of uncultured Candidatus Kuenenia sp. Lineage (NCBI taxonomy): Bacteria > Pseudomonadati > Planctomycetota > Candidatus Brocadiia > Candidatus Brocadiales > Candidatus Brocadiaceae > Candidatus Kuenenia > uncultured Candidatus Kuenenia sp. The sequence continues at coordinate 36,642 of NZ_CAADGZ010000018.1, forward strand.
TCCGCTAATTTCTCCTATTATCCGGATAGCCAAACCAGGCCCTGGGAATGGATGGCGTCCGACCAATTCTTTCGGAAGCCCCAGTTCTTCACCTATTTTCCTTACTTCATCCTTAAACAAAAATCGTAATGGCTCAACCAGTTCAAACCCTAATTCTTCAGGCAATCCGCCGACGTTGTGATGGCTTTTTATAGTGACTGTCGGGCCGCCATGTGCAGGTATGCTTTCTATAACATCAGGATACAATGTGCCCTGGGCGAGAAATTGTACATCGCTTATCTTTTGCGCCTCATTTTTAAATACCTTTATAAATTCATGACCAATAATTTTACGCTTTTTTTCCGGGTCTGATACACCCTTTAATTTCCCCAGAAATCGGTCCTGCGCCCGAACCACATGGAGGTCTGCTGAAAAATTTTCTTTAAATGTTTTAACTACCTCTTCTGCCTCAAAATTTCTTAACAGTCCGTTATCAACAAAAATACACGAAAGACGATTGCCAATTGCCTTGTGAATAAGCGCTGCAGTTACCGCGGAATCAACCCCGCCGGACAAGCCACAAACGACGCGCCCGTTTCCCACTTGTCTATTTATGTCATTCACCGATTTTTCAATAAAGGAATCCATCTTCCAGTTTCCCGAGCAATGGCATATTTCGTAGAGGAAATTCCTTATGATCTGGCTGCCATTTGGCGTATGTGTCACTTCCGGATGAAATTGTACCCCATAGAAATCCCTATTCTTATGCTTTACTGCCGTATAAGGACAATTTTTTGTGTGTGCAAGCGACTCAAATTCCGCCGGTAATTCAGTAACGATATCGCCATGACTCATCCATACCGTGATCTCTTGTGGAAGGGTTTTTAAAAATCTGTTTTCACCGCTGATGGCACATAAAGTACGCCCATATTCTCTTGCAGCGCTAGGGCTTACTTTTGAGCCAAGCATCATACATCCCAATTGCATGCCATAGCAAATGCCCAAAACAGGCACTCCTAGTTTCATTATTTCCTCATCACATCCCGGTGCATTTTTTGAATATACACTGGCAGGTCCGCCGCTGAGTATAATGCCTTTTGGTTTTATCTTTTTTATTTGTTCTGCAGTAATAAGGTGTGATACTATTTCGCTGTACACATGGTTTTCTCTTACGCGTCTGGCAATAAGCTGCGCGTACTGAGATCCAAAATCAAGGATTAAAACTTTTTCAATGTTATTTTCGAGCATTTCTTTTCCTAATCAGACATATTTTTATACGGCCTGTTTTTAAAAACATGGCTTTATTCAGTGCAAAATAAAACCATGCCTACGTTGGTTTAAAATACTAAAACAGAATCATTTGAAAATGGCAACAGAAAATATTCCTTATAAAATACCGGAAAACGAAGCGTCCGTTTTTTATCCGCCTATCGGAGACGCCCTGGAATTGACGCGAGACAATATGCGGGAAATACAGCATTATGCCTTTAAAATAACTGATATCACTTTTCAGACATTACGGAATGAAACCCGCTTGGAATTATTAAACATCGCAACACAATACACAAAAAAAATCTTTTCGTTCCTACCGCACAAATTCAGCGAAACAACTAGCCACACGGTAAATGATAGCGGAAAAAATGCCGCTGAACAATTATACGAAAGTTTTTTGCCTGTTGAACCAATAATCTCACATCGTTACTGTCCTGAAAGTATACCAATAATACTCACCGGACATGAACCCATTTTCTATCATCCAGGGATATGGATAAAAAACCATCTCGCATATTATTTGGCAGAGAAATTAAAAGGTATAAGCATAAATCTTATTGTGGACAGTGATTCATGTAAGGCTGGTTTTGTGTATGTGCCGTGTTTCTCCGAAGAATCAGCATCTATTCAGAAAGTATCATTTGTTGAGGGGAAAGAAACTCAGGCTTATGAAGAAATTTCGCTTGAAAGGATAGAGGTGATAGAACGCTTTAAAGATAAAGTTGATGCATTGCTCCGGAAAAACAATCACGACGACGTAAAAAATACCGTTAAAGATATGCAAATCATGTTTGATTGTTTTATGTATCAAATACGGCATGCGTATCAGCAAGGCTGCAAGGACATGACGGGATTGTTTACGGCGGCAAGAAAGGGTCTTGAAAACGCCTTTGGCATTAAAAATCTTGAAATCCCTGTTTCGCTGATGTGTAACACGAAAGGGTTCTACTCTTTTTTCCTGCACATTTTGTACAATGCAAAACAATTTACAGAAATTCATAACGAAAAATTAAATGATTATCGAAACACTCATGCCATTTCCTCTAAAGCAAATCCGGTTCCCGACCTGGAAATACATGATACCTTGGTGGAACTGCCCTTTTGGATATGGGAAAAAGGCGGCGCACGTAATAAATGTTATGCACGATATGATGCCGGTTCCATAATAGTAACAAATGGCAATCAAATGGAATTGGCATTAAAGAAAGATGAAGATCCGCAGAAAATCATCTCCAGACTCAGGTCGTTGGCGTCGCATCCTTTCCACCCTATTAAATTGCGGCCCAGGGCGATTACCCTAACGATGTTTTCCCGATTATTCCTGTCTGATGTATTTCTCCATGGAATCGGCGGATCAAGGTACGATGTGATAACAAATGGCATCATGAAAGATTTCTTTCATATAAACCCGCCAAAATATATTACGACAACAACCACATTATTTCTACCTGTCAAAACACATGATATTGACGCGAAAACATTCCCTGCTTTACAAAAAGAGCTGAACGACATGCGCACCAATCCCGAACGACACGCTTCGGGAAAAACAAGGCAACATCCCCTGTTTTTAAAAATGGTGGAGGAAAAACGTGCATTGATAGAGAGGATGAGGGGAAGCGACAAGGAGAAACGAAGTCAGTTATTCCATCAAATCAAAAAATTGAATGCGTCTATGTTTAAACAAATAACTGCTGAGTTCGGGAACAGACAAAAAAAACTAGCGGCTATTAAAGAGAAAAAGGCCTACAACAAGGTGGTAAAATGCAGGGAATATCCAATAGGTATATTTCCTTTTAATGCCTTGCATGACCACTTTGCAAATGTCTTTTCCGAAAGTAAAAATAAAGATAAACAATCGTGATAACGGCTATGACCGTACCAATGATGATAAGATTTGTTTTCAAGGCAAGCACGGCATAAAACGCCTCCTTTTTATCTATTTTTATCAAAAGCACCCAGTGGACATCCCTGAGGTTTTCAAGGGGGGTATAGGCGTTGAGTACGGGGATATTGCGGTAATCTTTTATGATTTTTATATCCGTATGCCCCGCAAGCGCTTCTTTCGTTGCCTGTGTGTCAATTTCCAGTTTTAAAATAGTGTTTTGTTTCAAAAACCTTGACTTTGACCGCATGAAGTTGTCATCGCCAACCACATAAATCTCCCCGGTTTCCCCTAATCCATCCCTTTGCAATAAAATAGGATCAATCTTTGAAAAAGGTATTTCAACCATCACCAACCCTAAAAGAGTATTAGAAGTATCATACACCGGAGCAGCCCCCAGAAAGACAAAATCTTTTGATTCCTCACTCCATGTCAAATCAGAAAATTTAATATTATTTAAACCTTCTTTAAACACTTCTCCAATGGTAAATGAGCTAAAAACGCCTGTTTTTAAATTTGTACCGAGGTATTCATTGCGCTTTATCCCGAAAACAACATTTCCGTCTTTATCAACAAGAAAAATGTTTTGATAACCGAACCGTCTTTGGTAATGTTCTAAAAGAGGTCCGTAATAGGTATCGACCTGTTTGTATGAGGCAGAATCTAAACCTGCCGATCTAAATGCATTGGAGAATCGGGGTAAACTTTGTTCTACGAGGGGGTTTTTGGAAAGGATATGCACGTCTCCGTATTTTTCATAAAAGAAGTTTTGAATCTGCACCTTTTTTATCTCCCGTACCGAGATCAAATGGTTCTTCACCTCGCTTTCCAATGCGGGGATAAGTGTCCGATACGTCAATGGCCCCATAATTACCAAAAATGTGAAAAAAGCAATACTCGATGCGACTAATATCCTGTACATTTTATCTTTACCATTTCAAAATTAAATTATAGATACGATTTCTCATGTATAAAAAAATAAACTTCCGCATGATACTAATAAATTTTGTTTTGTCAAGCTTATTGATTGAGTTAGTGGAGTAGGGTAGACAATCTACAATCCACAATCTGTCGGTTGCCGGTTTCGCCGGGGCAAATGCTTTCGACCATACACACTATCACGCATTTCGATATGTCTCAATGAAAAATGCTACATCCTTTTCATTTCCACCAATAATTTCGATGGTAAAATGCGTAATGTGATTTTTTTTAAGAAGAGAAATGATTTTTTCCATATCCATATCATAGTCAGTAGAAAAATGCGAATGGGTATCTCCCATTGGCGCTTTGAAATTCCAATCGAGTGGCGTTTGATTTGTATTTAAATGCACCCCCATAACACTACATTGCGTACATATCTCGTTAATGCCCTCGTAAAAATCAAATTTATTTAAAATCGCTGATGCCCATAGGTGGCCGACGTCCAGCCAGATTGGGCAATCAAGATATTTTAAATGCTCCGGTGTTTGATTTCCATTCCCAAGCCCGGGAAAATCATTCTCCATGCACAGGATGTAGGCCGGGAAATGGCTTCTTAGCCTCTCCATATTTATTTTCACCCTTTTTTGGTAGCCCTGAAACTCTTCCGTAGCTAAATATTCCGGATTCATTACACGGGTATTGTGTAAAAGGTACTTACTGTCTATTGCCTCGCGCAATACATTCCCATAGTTGGCAGGATCATTTTTAATTGGTTTTGTGGTCATGAAAAATCCATGCAGCACGGCAATAGTGCTGTTCAACTCTTCAAGAATATTTGCCGTGTTTTCAAAATCCTCAACAATACGCTCAAAATTATCTCCTGCCAGATTTATGAAATGTTGAGAAAATAATGGGGCATGAACGGTATACTTTACATTATATCCCTTAATTTTGTTATACAACTCCCTTGAAATGGTATTATGAATTTGAATACCAAATTCAAACCCTTGTGATTCAACCATTTCCTTACAATTTGTTACCTTTGCAAACACCTCTGTGTCTTTGAAACACATGGTACTCATCTCTATCAATACCGTCATTATAAAAACATTCCTTTCTGAACAATATCAGGACACAATACGGGGAAAATTTTTCCACACCGTTTTCTTTAATATATATTCACATTAAAATAAAATCACTTACCCATTTGGGCGAAGCGTTTGCTGCATATAGTTATAACTCGTTCAACAAAACGGAGTTGTCGGGTATGTAGCATTTTAAGTCCTTATCTTCTACGCAGGCAAATGCTTCACCCCTATTATTTTAAAGGCACTATATTTGCTAAAAATTCTTATGCCTCATACGAAAACATTCTTTAAAGAAGGTTTATCATGATACAGAGTACAGAAATTTCGACGATCAGTACCCAGGTCAATTCTGGTTTCACCACAGATGCTGCCAAAGGTACTGACAATTCTTTGTTCCGGGATATTATTAACCATGAATTAAAAAGCCAGGCATCCCAAACGACGTCACATTCCGCCACTCAAACTATAGAAACCGGCAAACCAGCTTTATCGCAGTTAGAGCGTAATAGTTTTGCCATTCAAACAGCCTCTGAAAACATAAAAAAAGGAAAAACCTCACCATCGTTTATAGAACAGCTAATAATGTACAAAGAAGACCAACTGTTATCAAAACCCGGCGGGGACTCTTTTGCGCTTAATAAAGAAACAAATACAATAGATTATGACTTAAATCAATCTCAATTTAGTAAAAGAGTAGGAAAAGACCTGAAAGATGCCGGCGAAAATATTATTAACATTTTTAAAGACGTAGGCGCCGGCGCGCCATTTAAGTATGTTGATAGCAATGGTTCCATTCAGGCGGGGGGAAAAGTCGGTTTTTTCGGCACAATAATAAATTTCTTTAAAGATATTGCCAGCGGATTCACCCTTGGCAAATACACCCCGGAAGGGGAAAGCTCCCCTACAAATGCACTCGACGCAACAAAACACTTTTTCAAAAAGATATTTGTTGATGCTGTTTTCAAAGACATTGTAGTAGGCGTGCCAAGGAGCGCAATACATGTCAGCGAGAATGCACTGTTTGCAGGTATAAATTTATTGGAAACTATTCCGGACGCCACCATTGGCAATTTTAAGGCCGGACGGACAGTGACTACTGAAATCTTTGACGATATGCAGGTGTTCGTTGATTTTGTAACCGATGTAGTCCCTATGGGTGAAGCAAATTCCCGGACGCATGCCTTTGCGCTGAATGAGGGTCTCAGGGGGCTTCCTTTTATCCGTAACATTACCAAACAGGCGCCGGAACCAAATGATGAGAGGTGGAAATATGTGCGAAATACCCCATTCAGAAAATCAATTGAATCGCTTGCAACAATAATCCCCATACGCATGTGAAACAGGGGGGGGCGATTTACGAATTACGATTTGGGATTTGAATCGCACCTTGTAAACCTACGCTGGCGATACCAGCACCAAGCGAGATATAAAAAATACGAACTTCCAGCTTGAGGGTAAAATGCCAGAAGCAGTCATCATGTTGCATTTGCAACACCCAGAAACGATGAAAATGGTTTTATAGCCATATAGTGTTGTAGTATCTGTACTTAAACTATTTTTTGTAGTCTTATTTTCGAGCCGGGATGCTTGTGTTACAATGTACCATTAGTTAACCAAAAATCGGGAATGCTCCTGTTCAAACCATGTCACCCGCTGGCGGGTGTGCAGAGGGTGGACTGGATTTCTCCATCGATTCAACTACCCCCTTTATTATGAAAACAAATTTGACCCTCTTTCCCACGCTCCGCAGACGGGTCAAATGGACAATTTTATCCTAATTTTACGACAGGCATTCTCCA
>NZ_CAADGZ010000019.1:0-42861 GCF_900696675.1 uncultured Candidatus Kuenenia sp.
AAGTTAAGCAAACGGCCGCAAAAGTCCCCCTTAATAAAGGCGGAAAAAGGGTATTGTTTTTGATTAAATAATTCATAGCACCTTAGTTATTTGAAAAATCCAAGGGGACATAAAAAGCAATGTAGCCTCTTTAGGGGCGGTCTGTTTGTAGCGCAATAAAATTCAACAGGTAAATAGCTCCGTAGGAGCGGCCTGTATATGATTGACAGGAAGACAGGCTGCTCCTGATTATAGAGACAGGTTTCAAACCTGTCTCTACGATCTGTTATGGTATCCTATCTACTTAATGACATTGGCTTGCAACCTGAACCCGCAAATGTAGTTTCCAGCGCCAGTACGTTTCCAGGTAGCGGCAAGACACACCTTGCCGCTACCTGTTACTGTTTTTGAGAAAAAAAACGGGTATGTACGCATAAAACGACTTGGAATTGGCAATCAAACGGAAGCGGTCTGTTTGGCACAAGATTCAGGTAACAATCTTCAATCTACAAAAACTTACAAAAAAAGAGGTTTTTGCAGAGCAATACTATAGTCCTTGATTTAAAAGTACATTTCTGATATTTTTTCAATAATGGAACGGCTTTTAAAACAATCTTCTATTTATGACATTCTTCAAAAGGCGGAACAGCAGAAACGTTTAGGATTTGAAGACGGCGTGCGGCTTTTCAAATCGAATGATCTCCTTCATATAGGTCTTGTTGCCAACAGCATCCGGGAGTGGAAGAACGGCAACACGGCATACTATATCATTAACCGCCATATCAATTATTCCAACATTTGCAAGAACCAGTGCAAGTTTTGTGCGTTTAGCAAAAAACAGGAAGACACCAACGGATATGCCATGGACATGCTGGAAATCATGGACAAGGCCGCTGCTGCTTCGCTGGAGGGAGCAACGGAATTCCACATCGTGGGCGGTTTACACCCTGAACTTCCCTTTGATTTTTATGTCGAAATGCTGAATGCAATTCACGAAAAACATCCTGATATTCACATACAGGCATTTACTGCCGTAGAGATTGAACACCTGTCACAAATAGCAGGGCTTTCCGTAACGGATACCCTGAAAAAACTGAAAGAGGCTGGGCTGGGTTCTCTTCCCGGCGGAGGCGCAGAGGTGTTCTCTCCGCATGTTCGGGAAAAACTCTGTCCGGAAAAGATCAGCGGGGAAAGATGGCTTCAGGTAATGAGAGAAGCCCACAATCTAGGCCTCAGAAGCAATGCCACTATGCTGTATGGCCATGTGGAAACACCGGAAGACAGAATCAATCATCTCATAAAACTTAGGGAATTGCAGGATGAAACAGGCGGGTTTATGTCTTTTATTCCGCTTGCATTCCACCCCAAAAACACTGAATTGTCTTTTTATGCAAACACGACTGCTATGCTTGATCTAAAGGTAATTGCCATCAGCCGTCTGATGCTTGACAATTTTGACCACCTCAAGGCGTTCTGGATCATGCTGGGCATCAAACTTTCCCAGATTTCCCTCAGTTTCGGGGTGGACGATATTGACGGCACCGTGCAGGAGGAAAAGATTACCCATGCCGCGGGAGCTAATACTCCTGAAGCACTTTCCGTAACTGAAATTATTCGATTGATCAGGGAGGCTGGGCGTGAATCTGTTGAAAGGGACACCCTCTACAATCCCGTGACAGGAAAATCCCGGGATGCAGTATTGCAGGGGTTTTGAGTTTCTGAAGCCAATAGTCAGTTGGCAATCCACAGTCTGCAATATTAAATCTGAAATTTGCCGGCTGCCGATTGCCGACTGACTATTGGCACGTATATCACAGTTTTTCTCTCACCTATTTTTGGAGACCGTATTACAAATGACAGCATTTCCCAATCTTTTCAGCCACTTTCGCATTGGTTCTCTGAATATCAGGAATCGTATTGTGATGTCTCCTATGGAGACGCATCTCTGCAATGCGGAAGGTTTTGTCACTAAAGAACTCATCAATTATTACAGAGAACGCGCCCTTGGCGGCGCAGGATATATTACGGTGGAAAACACTGCTGTTGACCCTGCAGGCAGGGTCAATGACGGCATGATGTGCATTTACAATGATACGTTCATTCCTGAATTAAAAAACCTTGTTGATGCCGTTCATGCGGTAGAAGGGAAGATCGTACTTCAGTTAAGCCATGCGGGCAGAGAAGCACTTCCGTATTTTACCGGAACGGGAACAGTTGCCCCTTCGGCTATACCCAGTCCTTTAACAAAGGAAATGCCGAAGGAATTGACCATCGACGAGATTAAAGCGATTATCAATGCCTTTGCCTGCGGTGCGGAACGGGCGTTAAAAGCCGGGTTTGACGGCGTAGAAATTCACATGGCGCACGGGTATCTTGTGAATCAGTTTTTCTCGGCTGAGTCCAATACACGAACGGACGATTATGGAGGCGACACCTCGCGAAGGGCACGGTTCGGGAGAGAAATTGTTGAAGAGATAAGAAAAAAGGTTCCGGCGGATTACCCTGTTATTTGCCGGATCAGCGCGGATGAGTATACCGAAACAGGACTGAAGCTGGAAGAGAGCAAAGAAATTGCAAAGATACTGGAAAGGGCGGGGGCTAGCGCCATTCATGTATCAGCGTGTAATTATGCATCGGCCTTTTTTAACATACCCTGCTATTATCTGGAGGAAGGATGTTTCATTCACCTCGCGGAAGGGATTAAGGCAATTGTAAACATACCTGTGTTGTCCGTGGGAAGGATTCAGGATCCCGCAATGGCGGAAGAAGTGCTGAAAGAAAACAAGGCAGATCTTATTGTTCTGGGACGTTCGCTTATTGCCGACCCCTGTTGGCCGAATAAGGTAAAAGAAGGAAATCTTGATGATATACAGGTGTGCTTAAGCTGCAACAGATGTATCGAAAGCATCTCGGATAAAAAACTCATTTGTACGGTAAACCCCTATATTGGAAAAGACGAACGCTTTCATTTGCAACAAACCACAAAACCAAAAAAGGTGTTGATTGTCGGTGGAGGCCCTGCGGGTATGTCTGCGGCCATAACACTGGCGGGCAGAGGGCACGACGTCTCGTTGTGGGAAAAAAGCGGCGAACTCGGAGGTAATTTGCGCTATGCTTCCATGCCTCCGAAAAAGGAACCTGTAAAGAAGTATCTCCGGTATATAACAAAACAAGTAGAAAAGAATAATATCCCGGTAGCGCTAAACAAAGAAGCAAACGAGGATAACATTAAACAATTTGCGGCTGACGTAGTAGTCCTTGCGATGGGAGCCAAAGACGTTCCTGTCGAAATAAATGGTATGCAGGAAAACGGCGCATTAACCGTCAAGCAGGCGTTTTCCTCTCCGGACACTATTGGCAATAACGTAGCAATTATCGGTGGCGCCGCAGAAGGATGCGAATTAGCTGACTTTCTTTCTTCGCGGGGAAAGAAGGTTTCCGTTATTGAAATGAGGCGTGTTCTGGGGCTTGGACTGGTTGCACACCCCAGGTTTCATGTATGCGAACGCCTGAGAAAACAAAGGGCCACGCTTATTGTAAATGCGAAAGTGACTGAAATAGGGAGCGATTACATTGTCATAAGCCGCAGGAGGCAGCCTGACGAAAAGATTGAGGGGTTTGACACGATAGTCATTCCCACACTGCATCAGCACAACACGGAGCTTGAACCAATGCTTCAATCCTTCGTTCCTGAAGTATATACCATTGGCGATGCAAAAGAAGGCAGAACAGCCCTTGAGGCAATTGCTGAGGGGGTTGAAATAGGGTTAAAGATATAGCAATAGTACACCCACCCGGAAATCCCATCCAGAAAGGGACTGGGGGCATAGATTTAAAAGTTGAAAACAGTCGGCAATCTGCAATTTGCCGATTGCCGACTTTCGAGGTAAGTTTTTATTAGTGGTTAAATTCTTTTTGGTTGATGTACAGCGATAATTTTTAAAAATGGAATTGACCATCATCGGCTCTGGCACAGGAGCACCTTCAAAAACAAGGGCATATCCGTGTACTTTGATAAAAGTAAAAGACAAACACCTTGTATTTGACACAGGCCCAGGTTCATTACGCCAGTTGCTTCTTGCCGGCGTTACGTATGCGGATGTTGATTATATCTACTATTCGCACTTCCATCCCGACCACTCCCTGGATCTCGTCTCCTTCCTTTTCGCCATGAAATATGATTCTCCTGTGAGGACAAAACCTCTTTACATTACAGGCCCCTGTGGTTTGCACAAGTTCCATCAGGGATTAGTTTCTGTTTATGGCAACACGATTACTCCAAAGACATTTGACCTCCATCTGGAAGAAATAGAGAGGGGCGTACTCACTTATGACGGATGGAAAATTACTGCAGAACCCGTGCGGCATTCATCACAAAGCATCGGTTACAGGATAGAATCTTCTGCGGGCAGGACAATTGCTTATTCCGGAGATACTGATTACTGTGAAGGCATAATTCTTCTGGCAAAAAATACCGATCTGTTCGTTCTCGAATGCTCTTTTCCCGATGATAAAAAAACTGAAGGGCATCTTACTCCCCATCTGTGCGCTCAAATCGCACAAAAAGCGCAATGCAAAAAGCTGATACTCACACATTTCTACCCCGTTTGCAGTGAAGCTATAAAAAATAACGCAAACCTGCTTGCCGAACTCAAAATTATTTATGATGGAGAGATAGTTATTGCAGAAGATTTTGACAGGTTTGAAATATAAAATGACCGCATATTGCAGGGCAAAATAATTTCATATCAAAAAAAACCTTTTCTCCACGAAGAAAACAGCGCCCCCGTATAATAAAGGAAAACCTCCGTGACAACCAACGCAGAAAATTAATTCCGGTTTGGCTGCGGGGTGTTCACATTCGAAGGCGGCAAAACGGGATAAATAATTTCAGGCCGGTCTCCGGTCAGGGTTTTTAGAAATGCGACAATCTTGTTTGTCTCATCCTCGGTAAGTTTTATTCCAAGCTGATATGCTGCCATTACCTGTACCGCTTCTGCCAGTCTCCATGTGCTGGCATCGTGGAAATAGGGGGCAGTGAGTTCAATGTTTCTTAGCAGTGGAACCTTGAATACGTATTTATCTTCAACTGCCTTTGTTACATTATACCGTCCAAGCGTCCCGGTGTCTTTTTCATAGGGCTTTGCGATACCAAACTTTTGAAAGGAACCGCCGCCAACACCAACTCCGTTATGACAAACGATACAACCTTTTTCCTTAAAGAGGGCATACCCTTCTTCCTCTGTTTTGGAAATCCTGTCATACCCCCTTAACCACAAATCAAACCTTGCATTGGGAGTGGTTAACGTTTCTTCAAATGCAGCGATGGCGTCTGCAACAGTATCAATGGTAATGCCCTCCTCACCGTAAACCTCTTTAAACCACTTCACGTATTCCGGTATTGATTGCAGTACCTCTACCGCAAGGTCGTGACTGGAAGCCATTTCCATAGGATTTGCTATGGGACCCTTTGCCTGTTCCTTCAAATCCCTGGCACGCCCGTCCCAGAATTGCGCCAGATTAAATTTTGAGTTCAGTACAGTCGGTGAGTTTATGGATCCCGACATCCATTTGTGTCCGATAGAAGTTGGGAGGTTATCCGCTCCGCCGGTTGAAAGGTTGTGGCAGGAATTGCAGGTAATCCATCCGGATTTGGACAATCGAGGTTCAAAAAATAATCTTTTCCCCAAATCAGTCTTTGCCCTGTTGTTGTCAAAATTAATTGGAATAGGCTTGATAGGTTCTTTTGATCGGTCTGATTTTATATCTCTTCCAAAAGCCATATCAATCAACCCACCGGCAGAAGCAAATGGCAGTATTGCGGCGCTGATAACTACAAAAGACAACAGATAACCCATTACGGCAAATTTAACAATTTTCATATGTCCTCCTTGTTTAAATTGTAATGCGAAAGCGGTTTTAAAAAGTACTATTCATTTGTAAGAACGCATACAGGTCACACAATATTTTCCCACACGTTTAATACTATTTATTACAAAATGAATGTCAACAATATTTAGCATAACACGTTGATTTTTTGTCATTCGAATTTCGAATTTTGTTGCACTCAAAGGCTGCGCTATAGATTTTTTGTATCCTCTCCTGTATAATATGCCTCAAAAGAATAGGCATTTTTAAACGGCCCTTTTTGAAAAAGGATTCCTCAATGGCAAATAGAGAAGTTTTGAAAACTGTGCTCGATTCACCCTCTTTACCTACGTTGCCCACCGTTGCATCAAAACTTATCTCGATTACGTCGAACCCGGAAACAAGTATGGCAGAAATAGCTCATTTGATTTCGAAAGACATCGCCATCTCGGCTAAAATATTAAAAATTGCCAATTCTTCCTTTTACAGTTTTTCTAGTAAAATCAGCACAGTTCATCAGGCTGTGTCGAATATCGGAAAAAATGCGATACGAAGCCTCGTCCTCTCTGTTTCATTTCTTACCATCAAAACCAATTACAAAAATGAAGTCTTTGATTACGAAAAACATTGGCAAAAATCACTTTCTGCTGCAGTTGCTGCAAAACTTATTATGGCAGAAATAGATAAAACAGACCCTGAAGAAATATTTATTGCCGCACTCCTGCAGGATATCGGAGGATTAATTCTTGCACGAGCCTTTCCACAACAATATGAACAAACACTGATAGCGCTCACCGATGACAAAAGAGATATCATAGAAATTGAACGGCGAATTATCGGTGCGGACCATGCACTTATTGGGTACGAAGTCACACGAAATTGGGGGTTCCCGGCGGAATTGCTCGTCCCTATACAATTTCATCACAACCCTGAAAGTTACAAAGAAGGCAATAACAAACTCAGAACTGCTACAAATGTAGTTTACTTATCGGGGATGATTACCAATATACTGTTTTCCAATAAGCCGCAGGACTACCATCAGCAGTTTTTAGAAAAATCCGGAAAAATGCTTGGCTTCGATAATACGGTTATTAACAGGATACTCAGAAAGGTACATACGGAAATAGCGGAAGTTGCCAGTTTTTTTGATTTCCAGATACAGAATCCAAAACCCGTCGAGGAAATCCTGCAGGAAGCCAACATTGCGTTAAGCCTTATTAATCTGTCATACGAACAGATGAACAAGGAACTCATTGCCGCCAAGATGGAACTGCAGAAGCTGGCTAATGACCTGGAAGAAAAAAATAAACGGCTAGAAAAACTTGCCAATATAGATGGACTGACTGATGTGTACAACCATCGGTACTTTCAAAATTTTCTTGAAACGGAAATCCGCAGGTCACTGCGCAAGAAAACATCTGTGAGCCTGGTACTCTTTGATGTTGATCACTTTAAAAAATTTAATGATAGCTACGGACATCCGGCGGGCGATTTTATATTAAAAGAATTGTGCAAACTGGTTAAAAAAAACCTCCGTGATTACGATCTTATTGCCCGGTACGGCGGCGAAGAATTCATTCTTGTTTTGGTAGAAACGGCAGCGGAAGATGCCGCAGAGATTACTGAAAAATTACGCGAGGTCATTGCCTCTCATATCTTTATTGATGATATTAACGAATACAAGGTAACAGCAAGTTTTGGAGTGGCAACAATGAGTCCTGCTAAGGATGAATTTAAACAAGGTGATTTCATCGACTTTGCGGATAAGGCCCTATACGAGTCAAAGAAAAAAGGCCGCAACAAAATTACAGCTTACACCCATAAAAAGAAGTGGTTTGGGCATACGTGTTAAGTTAAGGAATCAACAATCACCGGTAAATCCTTATACGTGCTGCATCTGCCTGTCCCCCGCTGGCGGGGGTGCAGGGCTGGAGGGTGCATTCCCGATTGTTTGTAAGCGTTCATGGAGTCGGGGCAAAACAACCCTGTCAGGGTTAACACTACTGCAACGTTTCATTAAAACATGGCGGAAATCACAAAAAATCGGGAATACACCCGGGCTGGAAGGGACTTCTCCATCGCTTCAAATATCCCTTTATTTGCTAAGACCTATAAGCCTGTCTCTACGATCTGTTATAATATCCTATTTTCTAAAATTTAGTAACACTTTAGTTTTTTGAACAGAGAGTTTTTTGCCTTCAATGCATTAGATGAAATTCTTTTGGAGGAGAAATACGGCTTGCCTGTAGATTTTAACACTCAAGACAGGGTAGAAACCAGACCCATTACAATACCCGGCAGATATGTTATTGTGCTGGGAATTTGAATGTTTGTATTAATGTAAGGAAGTCTTCATGCTTGGCGTCAAAAAAATCGGGAGGTGCAAAATAGACGATGTCGCAAACAATGCCCTCTCCTTTTATAGTATAGGAGTCAAATTTAAATTTTCTGCTGTCGAGTTCCCCCAATAATAATGAATGCAGTGCGTCCTTGCCGTCAATGATTAACGGTTCTTTCAATACAATATCCTTGTTCCTGATGCCAATAAACAGTTGATGATTGAGCAGATCGGGTGTGAGTTTTTTATTGCCGGAAGGACTATAAAGCATGACAATTGCGGCATGGTGTTCTTCATTCCATAGAATGATACCCTCCTTTTCATCCGGAAGGACTTGCCACCCTTCTCTCTGCGAAATTATTGCATGTTGTCTATCAAAATGAAAAGGATGGTCTTTGTTGCTTAACGAGGCGCATCCGTAAAAACAAAGGGGGAAAAACAATATGAACCAGCAGAAGATAGGATATTTTACTACGGAATGATTCAACGCGTCCTCCTTTCACAGAGGGCAAAGAGTTAGTACCCTAAAAGGTATTTCTTCGCACTTTTGTCAAAATATTTAATGGTAAAATCCGAAATAAATTCGTAATAGCTCATCCACCCCTTACAGAAAAATGCATTCGTATTTTAGCAGACAACCGCCACCTTTACTATTCATTTGTAAAGTGGTGAGGCGCTGTCACAATAAGTCTGTAAATAGTGTTGATACAACGGTGTCGGAAGCGCTTGTTTATTTTCGTCGGCGTAACAATACTTGACATACCATTATTGTTAATTTAACATAGCTAACCATGATTTCAGTAGATGAAGCAAAGAAAATTATTATTGAAAATGTAAGTCCTTTAGTGCCCATAGAGGTGTACTTTGAGGACGCACGGGATTTTTGTCTTGCAGAAGACGTAAGGTCCGACATTGACATGCCCCCCTTCAATCGTTCTGCCATGGACGGATACGCTGTGATTGCGGAAGATACGAAAACCGCGCCCGTCGTATTAAAAATTATTGAAAATATTGCGGCGGGAGATATGCCTGCAAAGAAGGTATCGCAGGGGTGTGTTTCTAAAATTATGACCGGCGCATCCGTTCCGGAAGGTGCGGATGCGGTAGTCAGGTTTGAGGATACGGACGATACCGGGACAGAAGACCGGGTAAAAATATTGAAATCTGTTAAAACCGGAGCCAATATTTCCAACCGTGGCGAGGATATGCAAATCGGGCAAATAGTTCTTCATGCAGGGATGCAGATTCGTCCACAGGAAATAGGGATACTCGCAACAGTGGGAAAGTCTGTAGTAAGAGTATATCCTGCCCCTGCCGTTGGCATCATTTCTACAGGGAATGAACTGGTAAACGTTGATGAAAAACCGTCTCCTGTACAAATAAGAAACAGCAACAGTTATTCCCTGGCAGCACAGGCAAGGCGAATGAATGCAGGGGTTGAAATACTGGGCATTGCCGGAGATAGGAAAGAAGACATTGTGGAGATAATGACGCGTGGGCTGCAGAAGGATGTCCTGATTCTTTCCGGCGGGGTTTCAATGGGAGAATATGATCTTGTCGGAGATGTTTTGAAAGAAGCAGGGGTGCGTATTTATTTTGAAAAGGTGGCGTTACGGCCGGGAAAACCCGTTATCTTCGGGAAAAAGGACAAAACATTGATTTTTGCACTGCCCGGGAACCCTGTTGCTTCACTGGTTACGTTCGAATTGTTTATCTATCCGGCGATACGGAAATTAATGGGTTTTTCTTCTTTGTGCAGAACAACGGTAGCGGCATTGTTAGAAACGGATATTTCCACGAAAAGAAGACGCCGCGAGTTTCGCCCTGCACGGTGTCAATGGAAAGAAAATACATGGTCTGTTTCTCCTGTTGAATGGCATGGTTCCGCTGATTTATTGGCAATGACAAAGGCGAATTGCCTTCTTATTATCCCTGAAGAAACAGAAAAACTTTCCAAAGGACAATTTGTTGATATTATCCTCCTCGATAACCTGTGTTGAGAAATAAAGAAATTATTCAAATTACAGGCCTTTCCTTTTTAACCATTCTTTTTTTCTGCCTTTCCTTTCCTCCTGCAGATTTAGGGTATTTTGGCTGGTTTGCACTTGTACCGTGGTTTATCCTTATTATCCGGGGAAAGAAGCATGTCCTTCTTTCTTCATATCTTGTAGGGTTGTTCTTTTTTTTCACAGAGCTTTCATGGCTGCGGCATGTTACCTATGCGGCGTGGTTGTTATTAAGTCTTTATTGTGCGCTCTATTTCCTCTGCTTTGCTTTTTGCATTCGAAGGGCCGTTTTAAAATTAAAGTTACCCATAGTTTTTGTGGCCCCATGTGTGTGGATAGCTTTGGAATATGTACGATCCCATCTCTTGTCAGGGTTTCCCTGGTTTTTCGCAGGCCACACTCAATACCGCTGTTTGCCGGTAATACAAATATGTGACATTACAGGAGTCTCCGGCGTATCGTTTATTATTATTATGGTGAATGCGTATATTGCGTGGTTAATCGCACATTGTTTTCTTAAAGAGAAAGGAAATGAAAAAAATGAAGAAATAGCCCTTTGGGTTGGAAGAAAACACGAGTTTATTTATTTATCGTATATTTTACCGCCGCTATTTGTTATTGGGGCGTTATGGTATGGAGTACATTGGATTAAAGGTTATAAGCCGTATGACGGGCCTGTTGTATGTCTGGTGCAGGGGAATATCCCGCAGGACGTGAAAGCAGCGCCGTCGGAAGAGGAAGAAGTTGATACGTTAAGAAAATATTATGATTTATCTGTACGCGTTAAAGGGGAACCGGTAGATATTGTCGTCTGGCCGGAAACGATGGTGCCGGGGATACTTAATATCAACCCTGACCTTACGGGAAGAAAAATTGATTATCTATCGCAGCTTACAGTAGTTCAGCTAGCGCAGGAATTGAATGCAAACCTCCTCCTGGGTGGTATTTCACTGGTTCTTTCGGAAGATGATCAACGATATTTTAACAGCGTTTATTTTTATGGAATAAACGGAAAACTGCTGGACAGATACGACAAGATCCACCTGGTGCCTTTTGGTGAATTTACTCCGCTGAAAAAATATTTTCCTTTTTTAGCGAAACTAGTGCCTTATTCTGTTGGGTTGTCGCCCGGGAAAGCCCCCACCTTATTTCATCTTAAGACACTGCAAAATCAAACCTTTCGTTTTGGAGCATCTATTTGCTATGAAGACACGGTTCCCGCCTTGCTAAGGAATCTGAAAAAGCAGGGGGTGGATTTTATATTTAACGTGACAAATGATGGATGGTTTCATGATAGCGCGGAATTGGAGCAACATCTTGCAATAATGGTATTTAGAGCAATAGAAAATCGTACAGGCATGGCGCGTGCAGCAAATACGGGGATATCGGCATTTGTGAGTCCTGACGGGAATATATATAGTAAACTAACTGACTCCGAAGGGAGGCAAAAAGAGATAAGCGGCGTTCTGTTAAACCGGATTAAACTGGTTAAAAGCGATAATACCTATTATACGCTATACGGAGATTGGTTTTCCCTTGTTTGTTTAACATTGACCGGGGGCATGGTTTTATCCTCTTTTTTAAAAAGACTTTACACTTGACATTCTGTAAATAATAAACGTATAATTCCGATTTAATTGTTAACTATTCTATTTATTATACTTGCAGAAAATAAGCACTGCTGCGGGGGTACATTTCCAGAGAATAAAAATGCATCCGTTAGACTTTATTTTGGGCTTTGTTTCAACAGATATGGGGATTGATCTTGGTACTGCAAACACACTTGTTTGCATACCCGGTCATGGCATTGTATTGTCGGAACCCTCCGTGGTGGCGGTAAAGCCCGGTACAAACAAAGTTCTTTTGAACGGCAGGGCGGTAGGGATTGTCGCAAAATCTATGCTGGAAAAAGCGCCGAGCAGCATTTCCGTTATTCGTCCGCTTAAAAATGGCGTAATTGCGGATTTCGATATTACGGAAGCAATGCTGAAATACTTTATCACAAAGGTTCACAAGCGCAAATGGGGCGTACGGCCAAGGATATTGATTGCGATACCGTCCGGGATCACTGCGGTAGAAAAACGAGCGGTGGTGAATTCGGCGGAAAGGGCCGGAGCACGCGAAGTGTACCTTGTTTCAGAACCAAAGGCCGCCGCAATTGGAGTGGGACTTCCCGTCGGGGAACCGGAAGCAAGTATGGTTGTTGATATAGGGGGAGGCACAACAGAGGTTGCTGTGCTTTGCCTTGGCGATATATTTACTCACGAAAGCCTTAGAATTGCGGGAGACGAGCTGGATGAGGCGATTGTTCAGTATGTGAGGAAGACTTACAACCTTGACATAGGGCATCGAACGGCGGAACAAATAAAGATATTGATAGGGTCTGCCTACCCGCTGGAAGAAGAATTGAAAATGGAAGTTCGCGGAAGGGATGCAATTGCCGGGTTGCCAAGGGCCACGAATATTGGTTCCGAAGAGATCCGTGAGGCGTTAAAAGAACCCATTGATAAGATAGTGCATGCTGTGAAGGCCACCCTGGAAAAAACTGCCCCGGAACTTGCATCCGACTTACTAACCAATGGTTTAGTATTGGTAGGGGGTGGTGCTTTAATTAAAAGGCTGGATACACTGCTGGCGGAAGAAACCGGCCTGCCGGTGAGAGTCGCTGACGATCCCTTAACTGCTGTTGCAAAGGGTACAGGATACCTCCTTGAAAATCTGGATTTATTTAAAGCTGTTTTATATGATGAGGACCTCCAAACCTAATTTTAACGAGATCTTATCTCGTCCATTCACTATTACAACCCTCGTTCTTACCATTTCCTTACTACTATTATTCCTGCCTCTTAACGTTTCAAATGGAATAAAAATGGCATGTGTAATGCCAGTCAGGCCATTTCAGTGGGCGACGTGTTTATCCAGCAATACGGCAAGTGATTTTTTCCATAGAATTGCATATATTTGGGCGGAAAATGAGACAAATACGGAACGGGAAAATGAAGTTGCAGAGCTTAAAAATAAAATTATTGAATTGCAGGATACTAATTACAAATTACAAGATAAATTAAGCGCAGTTTCTGAATTTCATAAAGAACAAAAAAAAACAAAATCTCACATCATTCCGGCCGACATTATTGGATACGATACCTCCATTTTCAGAAGAAGCATCACTATTAACGTCGGCATAAAACATGGCGTTAAAGACAATAATGTTGTAGTGGCAAAAAATGCGCTAGTCGGGGTGATTTCTGTTGCAGGAGCCAGAACCAGTCAGGTTCGGTTGATTACCGATCCCGCATCACGTATTCCGGGAAGAATACTCCGGACAAGGGACCAGGTTATAATAGAAGGTAATGCATCTCCTTATTGTCAGTTAAAATATGTGCCGCGGTGGACGACGTTAAAAAAATCGGATAAAGTCGTAACTTCTGACGTAGGATCATTTTATATAGCATCCCTGCCAATTGCTACAGTGATAGCGAATGAGACGAAAGGCGGCGCTATTTTTCAAAGCGTAAAAGCATTGCCCCTGGTAAATATATCAAGGATTGAAAATGTTTTGGTAATAAAGGAGTAGGGGAGAAACATTTGATATAAACGGTTGCTGCTCGTTCCCCAGACGAAAGTGTTACAGTAAATTACAATTCCCCCGCATGGACAAGCCGGAAATACGAAACAAATTCTAATAACAAAGTATAAAATTCAAAACAAATCCAAAACATACAACAATATGAAGCATGAAATGCGAGATACGAAAGATGCATTTGTTTAGAATTTCAAATCATTTTGTCATTAGAATTTGTTTCGTATTTTTTATTTCCGGCTATGCCAGCTTAGAGTGAACGATGAACATTGCAGGGGAAAGCACCCTGCATCTTTCTGCAAGGATACGATTGAATATTTTTAAAACATTGCCATGCGCTGGATAACCTTTTTTTGCATACTACTATGTATTTCCCTTTTTCAATCAACATTGATGAATTGGATTAATATTGGCACTGCAACGCCCGATCTTTATTTTTCATTAGTGGTTTTTTATTCTTTTTTTATTGATGTGAAACGAAATGTGGTTACGAGCTGGTTTATTGGGATATCAAAAGATTTATTATCTGAAGGCACCTTGGGGGTTAATGCTATTTTTTTTGTTGCAGTCGGTTTTTTTATATGGTCAATAAGGGGAGTGTTATTTCGGGGACATTTAGTGACTAAAATATTGGTCACATTTATTTTTTCTCTTCTCTATAATGTACTCTATGCCTTACATACTGCAATATCCTGCCGGTCTGCAGACATTTCTTCAACGATATGGATGATCTTTATTTGTTCTTCGTACACGGCGGCCGTTACTCCATTTTTGTTTTATCTCTTTAATAAGCTGCAACCTGCCAAAAATTTCAGATCCACGGGAGAATAACCCATGTACTTTAACCGGAATAAACATATTTTAATACTATTTTTACTCTGTATTTTTTGTATTGCGGGAAGGCTTTTTTATTTGCAGATTATTGAAACCAGTAAATACAAGGGAATATCCAAAACACGCAGAATCAGAAGCTATCCGTTGGAGGCGGTTCGGGGAACCATTTTTGACCGGCAAGGAGATGTTTTGGCGATTGATCACCATGCCTTCGATATCTCGGTAAAATATAAGAAATTACTCTATAGTTCTATCGTATACGGTAACAATACTGTTCCACGGGTTGCGGAGTTAAAGGTGCACAAAGATACAGATAAATCATGCAAGGAATGTCATGCAGACATGGAGGCGTGGATGGATAATTTGTCCCGTGTATTAAATACTTCACGTGATAAATTATTGAGAGATTCCAAAAAGGCGGTTATGAAAGTAGAAAAGTTGAAAAAGAACATGGAGAAAAAATTCGGAAAGCCTGTCCTCATCAAAGAAGAGAACGGATATTATCCTGTCGTTTATGACGTACCGATAGAAAAGGCCATTCAGATTGAGGTTGAAAAGGATACATTCCCGGAAGTGCGTGTTACACCAAGGTCAAAGAGGGTATATCCGAAGCAGGAGATTGCTTCTCATGTACTCGGATATTTGGGAAAACTCACCGGTAAGGAATGGCAGGAATACAGTAAAAAATGGGATAATTTTGTTTTAGATTCCGGTCGTTCAGCAGATGAAAATCCCTTGTTGCTTTATGAAGGATACGCGAAAGACGACCTTATTGGCAGGGCGGGCGTTGAAGCGAAATATGAGGAAGAGTTGCGTGGTATGCGGGGAAAAAGGTTTGAAGAAATTATTTGCAAAAATACTCAAATAGAAAAAATTGTATTGGAAAGGCCGCCCGTTCCGGGTAATGATATTTATTTAACGATTGACAGCAAAATACAGGCGCATGCGGAAAAGGCATTGGGGAAAAACCGTGGCGTAATTATTGTTATGGAACCATGGACGGGAGAAGTAATCGCCATGGTAAATAATCCCCGGTTTAATCCCAACACATTGAATAAGGATTTTGCCCGTCTTAATAAGGATAGTGCAAAACCATTGCTTGACAGGGCGATACAGGGCGCTTTGCCTCCGGGTTCTATTTTTAAAGCAATTACCGCAATAACGGCAATGAATGAAAACAATATACATGCGCATACTGGTTATGAGTGCAATGGCTATACTAATTATAAAAATATCATTTTCCGGTGCTGGCAGAAAAGCGGGCATGGGTTGATAACCATAGAAGATGCCCTTCCCTTTTCGTGCAATGTCTTCTTTTTTGAAACGGCCAAAAGACTCGAGAAAAAATTATTGTACGACGGGGCAAAAAAATTTGGCATAGGCGAGGAAACGGGTATAGATCTTCTGTTCGAAAAAGCTGGAAACCTCCCGGAGATTCAGACAACGGCGACTGCCATGAACATTTCAATAGGTCAGGGAGCACTGTTAACCACGCCCCTCCAGATGGTTCGGGCGTATGCTGCTATTGCGAATGGCGGTACACTTGTACAGCCGCATGTAATGCTGAAAATAACAAACAAAAATGGGGAAACCGTGAAAACTTTCACGCATAGCAAGGAGAAAAAAATCAATATTCGTCCTGAAATTTTAAACGTTATACGTGAATCCCTCCACGATGTTGTCCTCCGCGGTACGGCGCAAAATAAAGGTTTGGAGGTTTACAAGGCAGCGGGCAAAACCGGGACGGCAGAAACGGGCCGTCCAGGTGATAATCATGCATGGTTTGCCGGCTATGCACCGCACGATAAGCCTCAATACGTTTTTCTCGTACTGGTAGAACATACCTCTGAACATGGCGGTGCAATTGCAGTTCCCATTGCAAAGGAGTTATTATCTTTTTTATATCCGGAATTGGCGCAATCGTCTTAAGGATGAAAAGGTGAAAAACAGAACTATTTTTAGAGAGTGTTAAAGCAAGATGATTGGTGATATCAGGACAAAAAATTTTGATTGGATTATTTTCCCGGTAATATGCATTCTGCTGATAATTGGGGTATTTTTTATTTTAAGCGCATCAAATGAAAAATTTGTAATGAAGCAATTTGTATGGATTGGGATGGGATTTATATTTTTTTTCATTCTTCTTTCTTTTGATTATTTATTGTTTGCGTATTATTCCTACATCATTTATGTCTGCGTACTTTGTCTTCTGGTTTTGTTGTTGATTCTTGGAGATTCTGTAAAAGGAACACGCCGATGGTTTTCGATAGGTTCCTTTTCGATACAACCGGCGGAGTTTATGAAAATAACCTTAATTCTTGCGCTTGCGAGATTTCTAAGGTATAAAAAATACGGGCTCGGGTTGTGTGATGTCGGGATTGCAATTCTTTTAACTATAATTCCCATGGCCCTTATCATAAAACAACCTGATTTAGGTACAGCACTTATATTGGTTCCGGTATTAATCGCCATGTTGTATGTTGCCGGGATTCGTATTTTTTACCTCATATCAATGTTTTGTATGTCGCTTGCCGTCTCTCCACTTCTTTGGTTTTTTGTGATGCACCCCTATCAGAAGATGAGGATTCTTGGCGTTCTTTGGCCTGAAAAGACGTCAGATTGGGGCGCAGGGTATCATCGGCTTCAATCCCTTATTGCTGTCGGTTCAGGGGGGTTGCTGGGAGCAGGATGGGGAAATGGCTCTCAAAACAGACTGAAATTTCTCCCCGAAAGGCATACGGATTTTATTTTTGCCGTTATTGCTGAAGAGTGGGGGTTTTTGAGGGCGTGTTTTATTTTATTTCTTTATGTGGTTTTTTTTATGTGCGGGCTCGGCATTGCCAGGAATACCAGGGAGCCATTCGGGCGCCTTGTTGTTGTTGGAGTGTTCACCATGTTTGCGACACAGGTTGTCGTTAATATCGCGATGAATTTAGGGATAGCTCCGATTGTTGGGATGACACTGCCGTTTATTAGCTATGGAGGATCTTCAATGCTTGCCTCTTTTATTGCCCTCTCTATTGTGTTTAATGTAAAAAGCCGTTCAAAGATCGATCTTGCCTCTGAATAATTAAGGACACGTATGAATTCTCTTAGAAAATATATCGTAGAAAACATATTGCCAAAGGTAGAAATGCCCGGACAATATATTGGAAAAGAATGCAATGTTATTGTAAAAAACCATTCCGATGTTGCTGTGAAGATAGCCCTGGCGTTCCCGGATACCTACAGCATTGGAATGTCCCATGCGGGGATGCAAATCCTGTATGGATTGCTAAACGACCGCAAAGATACTGTCTGTGAAAGGGCATTTGCACCGTTGACCGACATGGAGGCTCTTTTAAGAGCACATAAGAAACCTTTATTTTCGTTGGAAACATATACGCCGTTACATGAGTTTGATATTTTGGGATTTTCTGTTCAGTACGAGTTGTCATATACGAATATTCTCAACATGCTGGATCTATCGAACATTCCTGTTTTATCCACTGCTCGCGGAGAAGAAGACCCCCTTGTTATAGCGGGTGGCGCAATAGCGATTTCGCCGGAACCATTAGCGGAGTTTATTGATGTTTTTCTTGTTGGCGATGGAGAGGAAAATTTACCGCAATTTGTTGAATTATTTAAAGAAATGAAACAACAAAAACTTTCCCGGCAGGAAAAACTTTTTCTTATTAGCACAAAAATGAGAAATGCATATGTGCCTTCACAATACGATGTATTTTATAATAGTGACAATACAATAAAAGAAATACGCCCCAAAATCCCCGGCGTACCGTCCTCTGTCCGATCTGCCGCAATTGAGGATTTAAACGCAGCATACCATCCAACGAAACCGGTTATTCCTTTTGTAAAAATAATTCACGACCGTATTAGTATTGAGATCATGCGAGGGTGTACACAGGGTTGCAGGTTTTGCCAGGCGGGGATGAGCAAGCGTCCGACCCGCCCGCGGACGGTTGAGAACATCCTGCGGTTGGCGGAAGAATCTTATGCGAATACAGGGTATAATGAAATATCATTAATGTCCCTTTCGGTGAGCGATTATCCGCATTTAGAGCAACTGATGGGTAAAATGAATCATGTTTTTGCACCAAGGCATGTAAACATTGCGTTTCCTTCTCTCAGGGTGAATGAACAGCTTGCTTTATTGCCTTCCATGTTGAATACGGTACGAAAATCAGGGTTAACGATAGCGTTGGAAGCGGCGAAACCTTCTCTCAGGAGAGTAATAAACAAAAACATTACGAATGAGGATTTTTTCAGAGGCATTGAAGAGGCGTTCAGGCAGGGATGGAATGCGGTAAAGCTGTATTTCATGATAGGTCTTCCCACAGAAACAGATGATGACATTGAGGCAATTGCAGCATTGGCTTATGACGTTTCTGATGTAATGAAAAAGGTGAGAGGCCATTATGGCCAGGTGAATATAAGCATTGCCCCTTTTATCCCGAAGGCCCATACTCCCTACCAGTGGCAGCCGATGGTTTCCATGGATAGGATTAAGGAAATAAGAGAAAGACTCTACCAGAGAATAAAAAGGAAAAACATTCGCATAAAATTTCATAAGGCGGAGCGTAGTATTCTGGAAGGAATCTTTGCCCGTGGAGACAGAAGACTCGGGAAGGTTATTTATACTGCGTGGATGCATGGGTGTAAGTTTGATGCATGGGAAGAGCATTTTCAATTTGAAAAGTGGATGGATGTGTTTCATAGGGCAGGAATAGATTGGCATTTTTACATCCATCGTACCAGAGAAACGGATGAAATCTTGCCGTGGGAACACATAAATTGCGGGGTAGTGAGGCCGTTTCTCCTGCAGGAGTCGGAACGATCATCACGAAAAGAAATAACGCAGGATTGCAGGCTGGACAGGTGCCCTGAATGTGGAAGCTGTACCAGGTCGCAACATTTTTTACCCTACGCTGGCAAAGCCAGAGTTCAGCAAGCATGAAAATAGTCCTCAGTCCTCAATCTGCAATTTGCAATTTGCCGTCGCCGATCTGATACCGATAAGGTACTACTGGGAGTTTTTTTGCAAAAGAATCTTTTAAAAAACATTTGAATATGCCATACACTTTAATAGAATTAAGCTCTTATCGTGCATAGAGTAAAAATACACATTTGGATACTATATGAATAAGCATAAATCGGTGGTAATAATTCCTGCAAGATATGATTCTTCACGATTACAGGGGAAATTGATTTTACAGGAAGTAAAAGATATTACGGGGAGGTATATAATAGAGCATGTGTATCAAAATGTGAAATCCGCCAGGGGTATTGAAAAGGTAATTGTTACAACGGACAGCAGGCAGATTTTTGATATCGTAAAGGGTTTTGGGGGTGTGGCAGAAATGACTTCAGGGGAGTATCATTCCGGCACAGATAGGATCTCTGAAATTGCTGAAAGGATAGATGCGGATTTTATCGTAAACGTGCAGGGAGATGAGCCGGAAATGAACGGTGCAATGGTCGATTTAGTTATTGATGTGCTGGAGAAAGATGATAACGCGGTAATGTCAACCCTTGCAAACAGAATAGAAAATGCGGAGGCATTAAGAGATCCAAACTGTGTAAAGGTGGTATTGGATAATAACGGATATGCACTCTACTTTTCCCGTTCTCAAATACCATATGTGCGGGATAATGATGAACAAGGAAATGGCAGAGAATTTTTAAGACACCTTGGAATATATGGATATCGCAGGGACTTTTTGCTGAAGTACCGTAATTTATTGCCATCGAAATTAGAGATGGCGGAAAAACTTGAACAACTTAGGGCGCTTTCAAATGGATATAAAATAAAAGTGGCAATTACTGAGTATGTATCGTGTGGTATAAATACTAAAAATGATTTGATGGAATTTATAGAAAGACATAAAAATGACTAAACATATTTTTGTTACGGGCGGAGTAGTATCGTCACTCGGGAAGGGCTTAAATTCTGCTTCTATAGGGATGTTACTGGAGAGCAGAGGATTAAAGGTGCGATTGCAGAAATTTGATCCGTATGTCAACGTTGATCCGGGAACGATGAGCCCGTATGAACATGGAGAAGTATATGTAACTGAAGATGGCGCGGAAACGGATCTGGACCTCGGGCATTATGAAAGATTTACCAATGCAGAAACAAACAAATACTGTAACTTTACTACAGGGTCTATTTACTATTCCGTTATTATGAAGGAGCGGAATGGCGAATATTTGGGAAAGACGGTGCAGGTCATCCCTCATATTACGAATGAGGTTATAGAATGCATTAAAAAGCTGGATGGACCGGACACTGATGTGGTAATTTCTGAGATTGGCGGCATTGTGGGCGATATCGAAAGCCAGTTGTTTCTTGAAGCAATCAGACAATTCGGGCAAACGATAGGCAGGGGAAACGTACTCTACATTCATTTAACACTTGTGCCATATTTAAGTGCGGCAGACGAAATAAAGACAAAACCTACACAACACAGTGTTGGTATGTTACGGCAGGCTGGTGTGCAGCCGGATATTATTATATGCAGGACAGAGAAACATTTGAGCGAAGAGATAAAAGAAAAGATATCGCTTTTTTGTAATGTTGATAAAAACGCAATTATAGAGGAGAAGGATGTAAAACCATATTTGTATGAAATACCTCTTATACTTATGGAACAGGGGCTGGACAAGTTGATCATACAAAAACTCCAACTGAAAACAAATAATGGGAATATAGATAAGTGGTTATCAATATTAGAGATACTGAGAAATCCGAAGTATACGACAGAAATAGCTATTGTTGGAAAATATATAGGGCATCAATCGGCGTATGAATCTATTTATGAGTCGTTAATACACGGCGGAATAGAAAACAATGCACGAGTAAAAGAACGCAGAATTGAATCTGAGGATGTAGAAAGGTTCGGGGCAGAAGCATGCTTAAAAGGGGTAAATGGAATATTGGCGCCCGGTGGATTTGGTGCGAGGGGTGTTGAAGGAAAAGTAATGGCAATTCAATACGCGAGGGAAAACAACATCCCCTTTTTTGGCATTTGCCTCGGAATGCAGTGCGCCTCTATAGAGTTTGCAAGAAATGTCTGTAATCTTGCCGGCGCAAACAGCACCGAATTTGATCCTGCTACCCCGCATCCCGTAATAAGCCTACTCGAAGAACAGCAAAATATAACAAAAAAAGGCGGAACAATGCGATTAGGGGCTCAAGCCTGTTTTGTTGAAGAAGGTACAAAGGCGTATGAAGCATATAAAAAGGCCATAGTTTCCGAAAGGCATCGACATCGATACGAATTCAATGATGCGTATAAAGAGAGATTTTTAGCAAATGGAATGAGATTTAGTGGACATTCACAGGAAGACCGGCTGGTCGAGATCATGGAAATTATAAATCATCCGTGGTTTGTCTGTGTGCAGTTTCATCCGGAATTTAAATCAAAGCCAACAAAAGCACACCCATTGTTTAGAGAATTTATACGGGCAACGTTAAAAAAATGAATTTGCGGGGAAAGTGAATATCTATTTTAAAGACTAATCCCGCTTTTATTGGCAATCCGCTCGAACTCTTCATTGTTGTTAAAGGCAATAGTTATTTGCCCCCTACCATGTCGTTCGCGTATCTTTACTTTTGCCCCAAAATGCTTTCGAAAGCGATCCTCAATGTCGGCAATATGCGGCGTGGGTAATTTTCTCTCGGGTCGTTTCTCTGGCTTGCGAAGATTTTTTTCTCCGGCAACCATGGATTCAACATCCCTTACGGAGAGACCTTCCTTAATGATAATGGTGCAGTATTTTATCTGCATTTCTTTTTCATGAAGAGAAAGCAACGCCCGGGCATGCCCCATGGAGATTGTTCCACGTGAAACATGTCCCTGGATTTCATCGGGAAGTTCGAGAAGCCGGAGATAATTTGCTACTGAACTGCGGTCTTTTCCCATTGCATGGGCGACTTGTTCCTGCGTGAATCCGAATTTTTTTACCAACTCACGGAACCCAAGGGCCTTTTCGATAGGATTAAGGTCTTCTCTTTGGATGTTTTCTATTAAAGCGATTTCGAGGAGGCTTTCATCATCAGTCTTGCGTACAATTGCGGGTACTTTTTTCATGCCGAGTTCCTTTGCCGCCCTCCAACGCCGTTCCCCTGCAATAAGCATATAGCCGTGGGCAAGGGGCGTCACGATGATAGGCTGCAAAATACCGTGTTTTTTGATAGATGCCATAAGATCATGCATTTCTGCTTCCTTAAAAAGGTTGCGGGGTTGCATGCTATTCGGTTTTATGTCGTTGGGATTCAATTGTATGATTACGCCCTCTTCCTGTTGGGATTCTATACCAATGACGCCTCCCAGGAGAGATTGCAGCCCTTTGCTAAGTCCTTCGTTTTTGGACATGGGTTTCGTCCTTTTTTTTGAATGTTTTTCCATTGAAATATTTTTCTGTAGGTGTTGGGATCCGGCCGGTTGTCCGTCCTGAAATGTTTCACGTGAAACATTTTTAATAGAGTCTATGGGTTTTCTGGTTAAATTCAAGGGTTTTTTATGAATGGCGCTCTGTTTTGTCTCGCAATTAATACATCAAGGGATGTTTTTCGGCAGCCCTTATTTTATGTAATTACCGGCGTTGGCATGTTTTTAACGTTTTTGTCCCTTTTTTTTACGCTGTTTGCCTTTGGTGAAGAGATCCGGCTGATGAAAGAAATGGGCATTTCTACCATTACGGTGTGTTGTCTCGTATTGGTTTCCATGTCTGCGGCAAATGCTCTATCAAAAGAGAGAGAAAGTTGCACTATTTTGACGCTGTTGGCAAAACCAGTGTGTAGTCGTGATGTTGTCCTCGGAAAGTTTTTTGGTATATTGATAGTGGCGACCGTGGAATATTTAATATTAGGGGCTTTTTTAGTTGCTTCCCTGTCTTTGAAAAATCTGATAGATCTTGGTGTGGCACTTTTCCCCTCCATTATACACTTCGTGAGCACTACCTTTCTCCCGCTTTTCTATACATTTTTACAGATAGAAATAATGTGTGCAATAGCAATCGCGGGGTCTGTTTATTTGTCAGTGTCGGCTAATTTGAGTTGTTGTGTGTTTGTCTATATTGTTGGAAACCTGCTAGGTCTTGTTCAAAACCTTTTCAATGCGAATGAGCGCCATTTCTTGTGGCTGTTTGCATTTTTGTACACAATTTTCCCGAATCTGGAAGGGGTGAGTGCTATAAGCATGGGTTATCCTTCGGAAGGGATTGACGTTCGTTATATTTTGCTTATGGTCGTTTATGCCATTGCGTATACAACGCTTATTATTCACATAGCATTTGAAATGTTTGAAAGAAAAGAATGTTGCTGATCTGCATGAAATGATGCATTTTTAACAAGAAAGAAATGTGCCGCTGCCGAAATTTTTCTCCCTCGTAGAGTTGGTGACACGTACAAGCAGGCTTTGTCCGTGTCACCCTTATTATTCATTTTTCTAAAACTTTTTTAGAGTTGTACCAAAAATGCCGCATCAATGTGGTTTAGTTGTTTAATTTCATTTAGACAATCTTGCGGCGGCACCGCATCTATATTTAGAATACTGATGGTGTTTCCCCCTACTTCTTTCCTGCCGAAGGTCATATGTGCGATGTTTATGTTTTTGTTGCCAAGAAGAGAGCCGACCTGTCCAATGAAACCCGGCTTATCCCTGCCAAACAGAACGAGTATCTGTTCATTGAGAATGGCCTCAACTCCATAACCATTAATGTCTACCAGCCTTGGTTCGTTTTTGCCAAATACGGTTCCGGAAATACAGGTTTCTCCGTTTGAAGTAGTAATTTTTGCGGCAACAAGACTGCTAAAATCACATGCATTGCTGCTGGTCGTGACATTTACCTTGATGCCACGTTCTGCGAGCAAGGTCGGAGCGCTTACAAGATTTACGCCTTCTTCAAGGCTCGGCTTGAGCAACCCTACTATAAGGCTATCGGTAACGATTCGAATATTTTTATGAGAAATCTCTCCCGTATAAACAATATCTAATGTCTGAATGCCCGCATTATTTATTTGTGTTAAAAAAGATCCCATTTTTTCTGCAAGGGCAAGATAGGACTTCAGGCTGGCATACTCTTCCGGACTATAGGGAGAAAGGTTCACGGCGTTTTTATATCCTTTTCCGGTAAGGGCTGCGGCCATCTGTTCCGCTGCCTCAATCGCAACCGCATATTGCGCTTCTTCGGTGGATGCTCCTAAATGTGGCGTCGCAATGACCTCTTCCAGTTGTAGTAACTTATTATCCTTTGGAGGTTCTTCTTCAAATACGTCCAGGGCCGCGCCGGCAACCTGTCCTGTTTTAATGGCGTTATAAAGATCTTCTTCGCAAATAACGCCGCCTCTTGCGCAATTTATTATTTGGACGCCTTTCTTCATGAGTGAAAATTCTTTGCTTGTTATAAGGTTCTTCGTTTCTTTGTTAAGCGTAACGTGAATCGTGATATAGTCTGCCTGTGCCAAAAGATCTCTAAGGTTTTTTACAATATGTATGTTATACTGTGATGAAATTTCAGTGGTTATAAAAGGATCATAGCCAATTACTTTCATCTCTAAGGCAGCCGCCCGTTTTGCCACTTGTCTGCCCACCCTGCCTAGTCCTATGATGCCAAATGTTTTTCCGGTGAGCTGCTGACCTGTAAATTTCTTTTTCTCCCACTTCCCTTCCTTCACCGACGCACATGCCTGGGGAACGAAACGCGAGAGAGAACAAAGCAAGGCAATGGTATGTTCTGCCGTTGAAATGATATTGCCTGCGGGGGTATTCATGACGACAATGCCTTTTTTTGTAGCGGCAGGAACATCTATATTGTCGACGCCCACGCCCGCACGGCAAATGGCTTTCAGCTTTTCACTTTTTTCGAGCACAGGAGCGGTGAGTTTTGTATTGCTTCTCACGATAACGCCATCGCACATTTTTATAACAGCATCTAATTCAGGCGGTTTTAAACCGGTTTTCTTTAAAACTTCAACCCCGGCATTTTGTAGTATTTCGTTACATACGTCAGGAAGATCGTCTGCGATTAAGACTAACATGACACTGCCTTTCCAAAAAAATAACAATGTTTTTGCGAATATGTAAATATAAGACGTTACGTTGTGTTTTATCAGGGCAAATGCAATAATAACGGGAATATGATAACCTTTTAATCCTATGAAATCAAATTTAAACTTTCATGCATAGAAAAATGCAATAGTTTAAAAATAAGACCCGCATTCGCACCATTTAGTAGTAAAGGGGATAATATTTGCGGTAAGACGGGGTTTTTGTTAAACTCTACACGGTGTTTTTATTCAGAAATCAATTCAAGTTGGAGTACGATTCATGAAGCACTGGGTTTATATTGCTGTTTTGCTGGTATTTATATATTTACCTGTGGTTTTATTTGTGCAAAAAAGTGCTATAGGACAAACAAGCGGACAGGAAGTTTTTGATAAGCTGACGGATTTTCAAAAATCACTGAGGGACTGGATGCGCAATATTGATAACCTTAGCGCACAGTTCTCTGAACTGAATAAAGACGTAAAGGAGACCATCGCTCCCCTGAAAGAATCCAGCAAAATCATAAAAGATCTTGAAGGAAAAATGAATAAAATTGTTTCAAGACTGGAAAAGGTGGAACAAGTGACCTCTATTGAAGATGTGAAAAATACACTTGATTCTTTTGGCAAAACATTTGATGTCTTTAAAAAACTGTTTTCTGATTTAAAGAAAAGAGTTGAAGACCAGGAGGTGAAAACAACTGTTCTTGAAAAAAAATATCAAGAAGCCGAAACACCATTAGCCCCTTTTAAAAAGGCGCTTGAAGACATAAATAAACTGGTTACCGATAAATTTGCAGAGCAGGAAAAAATCCTTGCCGCCGCAGAGGTAAATATAAAAACACGTACAGAGGCGCTGGATCAACAAATAAAAATTTTTGAAGAGTTTGACCGAAGGGTGAAAAATTTGGAGAGACGGGGAGTTGTTTCTTCTGGTACTGCTACGGCGGCGGTCGTGGTGGCATCTCCGGAAGTCAAGGTGACGCCGGTGGCTGAAGCCGTAGGTACGGAAACGGTTGTGGCCGCAAAGGAAGAACCGGTTGCGCGCGAGCCGTCTCCCGAAGAAGAAGGTTTTAATGAGGCAGGAGAGGGGTTTTATGTGAGGAATGTAAAACTGCTTCCTTTTGGATCTTCCGCACAAATCGAGGGGGAGATAAAAAATTTGTCCGGAAAAGATCAAAGTATTGCTAATTTTGAAATAAAGGTATACGACAAAAAGGATTTGGTTTTGTTCATGCAGGATTTTTCAATAAGATCTTTTAAGAATGAAGCTATCAGAAAGTTTAACGAAATTATTACCGGTTATTCGCCGGTAGATATTGCAAGGTACGAGGTGTTGGCGAAGAGGAGATACTGATATGTGGATTGTCAAAAGATGGATTGTTTTGTTCGCTTTTGTTATGGTATTTTTTTTAAAAGGATTACTTGCTGCGGAAGAAGGCGAACAGTATCCGGGTATGGTTTATGTCCCTGCGGGTGAGTTCTATATGGGGGAAGATAAATATTACGATTGGACGTTTATGTTGGCATTTAACATATATGATGGGCCGGAGCATATTGTGTATCTGGACAGCTATTACATTGATAAATATGAGGTAACAAACGAACAGTATGCAAAATTTATAGAAGAAACAGGGCATCGTATTCCGTACTGCTGGTTTGATGAAAGGTTTAATACTCCGGACAAGCCTGTTGTTGGCGTCAGATGGGAGGATGCGGTTGCTTACGCAGAGTGGGCCGGCAAACGTTTGCCTACAGAGGCAGAGTGGGAAAAAGCAGCGCGTGGCAGTGACAGGCGTTTGTGGCCTTGGGGGAATGAGATATTTGATGCGGAAAGATGCAATGTTTGGGAAACAAAGAAAATGCAGACATCTCCTGTCGGAAGTTATAAACAGGGCAAAAGCCCCTACGGTTGCTATGATATGTCGGGTAATGTCTGGGAATGGTGTACTGATTGGTATGATCAAAATTACTATTATTCTTTTCCTCGTGAAAACCCAAAGGGTCCGGAATCTGGGCAACAAAAAGTTATTCGTGGAGGTAGCTGGCATTATTTCGGACACTTCGCCCGATGTGCAGCAAGGTATCGTGTCCTTCCCCATGCAGAAACACCACAGATTGGTTTTCGCTGCGCAAAATCCGTAGAGTAATTACAAAAACTTGAACTATTATATAGTAGATCGCAAAGCGTAACGGTTCACAGTATTTAAATTATTGCTAAATTGGTACTTAATAAATTATAAATTTATTACAAAAAAAATTTGAATTGCTAAAGTACTTATTTTCAGCGTATTAAATAATAGTGGGAAAATACCCGCAAAAAATTTGTATTAATCATACTTATACGATAAAAGTAAATGCATTACGCATATATTTATTATCAAACAAATAAGGTTTTTCGAAAAATTTATACACCCTCGGCTTTTATAGGGGAGATTAGAAATCCCCTCTATCAAGAGGAGATTTAGGAGTTGTTTGATAGTATGCTTAGTCAAATAAATCTATTTTTCAGAAAGTCATTTTATCGCCAAATTTCTAAAATCAGATTTGATTGGCTATATTAAGCTAATTTCCAAACTTTAGAGTCGCATTTTCTCTACTTTTTTCAAAGTCTTTCAACCATTGCTCACTCTTTGGGTCTAACTTGCCCACACCTTCTTTTGTCATTTTCAACAGTTGCTTTATTTCTTCAAATGTTGTCGTGTCTACTTGAATTTTGCCCCTTTCATCTGAAACTCCAAGCCGTGTTGCCATCTCATCAACATTTAGCAAATTCAGATCCATGGTAGAAACATTTATATCTGCAAGATTGAAATTTCTTGCTGCCTCCATTGCAACTATAATGTCACCGCCAAATCCTTTAATGGCCTCTCGTCTCAATTTTTCCCCTTCAGCCCTAGCCAATTTAATCAACAATTCCCCCTCCGCTTTTCGCTGCTGTTTGTATTTGTCCCCCTCTGCCCTTTTTTCAATAAGATATTTGTCCGCCTCTGCAAGATATTCAATTACCATTTTTGTAGTCTCAGCATCCAAAACGGTAACCTCTCGTTCTTTATCGGCGGAAATTTTCTGTGCTACGGCTTCCGTGTCAGCCTCGATTGTTTGAGTAATACCTCTTTGTTCCGCGGCCAATGCTTTTGACTGATTCAATACGTAGTCCAATTCCGCAACCTTGATATTCTTAATTTTGCGGTCTAGCTGCTGGTCAAACCGGAATTCTAAAATCAAAACATCTATAATTTCTATGTATCTTGACTCTAAGCGCTCCCGGAGTCTTGTTCTGCATTCTTCCGCTCTTTTGCGTTTTTCTTCAGGGTTGTATAAATCTCTTTCCACCATTTTTCCAAAGACACTACGTGCAACGTCTCTTGTTTCATTCTCGACGATTATCTTGTACCTCTCCCCGACACCAAGATCTTGTCGGAGTTTCCAGGCAGAACCTCTTTTTATTTGGTATTTAATAACCAAATCAACCTCCACATCGTAGTCATCTGCGGTTCTTATCGCAACGTGCTTTCTCTCATCGTGCCCTAATCCCGAATTTTCCTTTGCCATTTCCAGTGTTTGCACTGTGATATCATAGAGGTCCCACTGGTCTATTGTCGAAATCGCCCTGTGCCAGCCAGGTCCATAATCCTTTTGCACAATACCCCTGCTTACACCCCAAACACGGGTTCTCACTCCCACCTGATCAGCGCCAACCTTTATGACGAAGAATTTAATACTGACGATAGAGATCGCAATAACCGCAAGTACCGCAATAGGAATGATATATTTTGCCGTCAATTTTCCCAGGTGCATTTTTGCCTCTACATTCTAAAAATGAGTCGTTAAATTATGATATCAATACGCAGTAAAAAGTGTCTATTGACCGTTACAGCGGCCATTAATCTGATTTTTGAGGACCTGGTTGCATCGGGCTAACCATCGGCGCGTCTGGAGGTTCCGGGCGTGAGTAATCAATCTTGGGAGCGTCTTCGATATACTTGAAACGTTGTATCGATTGCGGTACTTCGATCCCGCTTCTGACAATCGGAACACCGCGTACAATGGCATTTTTCAGACGTTTTGCATATTCAAGTCTGACCAGATTGCGGCTTCCGTTTCCTTCAAAAGCGTCCCTTAACGCGGCAAGTCCTTCGGCCTCTGACTTCACCGTTACAAGTACGGCATGCGCTTCCTGTGACAAGCGCTCAAAATCGGCTTCTGCCTCAAATGTTGCTTTTATTAAATAAGCTTCCGCCTCTTGTTTCTTGGCCTCTGCAGTACCTCTTGCATCCATGATTCTTTTATCACAATCACCCCTGAATCTGGCAACACGCACCTCTTTCTTTTTTGTCTCTTCGACGATTACCCTCCTCTGGTTTTCCATTGCCGCCTTTGCCCTGGTTTTTTGTTCTTCCACTTCTTTGTCAGCCAATCGTCTCTCTTGTATTTTTTCGGCGTATTCTCTATAGTAGCGATAATCTGTGAGGTTTATCGAAGTAAGAAAAAAACCATGCGGCTCTAAAAAAGTATTAATTTCGAGTCGTGCTTTGTCTGCTTTTGCATCGCGTTTTGAAGCGCTTGGGAATTCATCTATACCTAGCTCTCCGTAACAGTAATAACAAATGGTGCGTGCATAATCATAAACCCATTTTTGTTTGTAAACATCGCCAATGCCGGTGTTTTGAATTATGTGTGAAGCGTACTCCGGATTCAGGATATATTGTATCTGTAAATCCAACACAACTTCACCACCGTCAATAGTTTTTATTATAAGAGGGTTTCCCTGTGGTTGCTTTTCATTGATCTCAGCGGCCGTCATCTTCAATACCAGCTCACGCTTGTCTAATATATAAATATCCTGAATAAAAGGGTAATAAACAATCGCACCTGCACGATTAATTTGCTTTATGCTGCCAGTTAAATTGTTTACGATTACGGCTACTTCGTCTGGCGCAAGTTCTTTCCAGCTTAGCTCTTTGCCGCCGTAAATACCTCCAGCGATAAAAGCCAGAACAAGTACCGATACAAAAGTCTTCCTGTAGAGGTGGAATTTTTTACTTTTTGGTTTGAAGTCTTTGTCCATAGTAAAGAGTACCTTTTTAACGAAAAGCTATTTAATTTATTGTTGTTAAGCTATTTAAGCGAATGTTGCATTGGTTTGCTGCAAAGTGTATAATTATAAGGGCAGGTCTTTGGGAGTCAACAAAAAATTTAAAAAAAAGGACTTTCTGAAAAGCGCGTTAAGTGGTTCTTTGGTTAAGAGTAAAATCGTAATTCGGAAAGTGTATTTCACTTTGCAACGGCTTATTTAGGTTTGAAAGACCATCTCCGCTTGTACAAGTATTCAATAAATTGCTTTGTAGTGATGGGCATGTTGCCCTATCGCCTGTCTCTTTAATATTACAGTGTATTACAAAGGCGTTTTTCGTAAAATGTAACATTTGGCTTGCGATTTGTGACGTATAATGAATCTTTGGATTTTCGATGTACTGACAAATTCTGACGTCCCGATTGAACTAAGCAAATTAAGAGGCTGTCATCCAAAAACGGGTCGAACGTTAAAGGGGTTATGTTCGGATATGTGGCTTCAAATGTTCTCTCTTGCTTGCTATATACAAGTCGTTTGATTTTGATGTGAGGTATTCCCTTTTTATTATAAGCATTAAAGTATTTGTGGTAAGAAATGGTCTGCGCTTGTTATTGTAATCGGTAAGATTGAGGTATCTTATGTGTCCTTTACTTCACCAGAAATAGCAACCGGAGGGGATGTGTAATGCTTTATTACTGCCAAATGTAATTGCAGTTTCATGAATGGTCCGCCAGTATTCAGGTGCGATATGTATACTATGTGCAAAAAATTGTTTGACAATTTGAGAATTGAGGCTACAATGGTTTCCGTCAAGGTTATCTTTATCGCTTAGCCATGTAGCTGTTTGTTCGGCTAAATTTTTTAGAGAGTATAACAAATCTAGGAGGAGGAGAAAGGAGGCGTTATATTATAAGGTTACGTTAACATACGGGTTTTAAATTTTGTTTGTGTATTTGGTTGTGATTCTGTTTTAGTTTGAGGTCTGTTTATTAATGATTGGGAGGTGTATATGAGAAATAAATTTTTGAAGACGTGTTTTAGTGGCGTAGCTGCTGCTGTCTTCTGTTTTGCGGCTGCTCCCTTTGCGCATGGGGCTGGTTCTTCCTCGCTGGAAGACATGGAAAGAGAATTGAATGCCTTGAGGGCCTCTGTTTCTAACTTGACGGAACAAATAGAAACAGTAAGGGGTGGCCAAGCTGTTTCGTCTGCTCCTTTGGGCGAAAGCGAAAAAGGAGAATTAGAGGCGTTAAGGAGCGAAGTAAACTTCTTAAAAGGAGAGTTTCAGACCGCAGCACAGGCAGAAGAGCTAAAAGCGGAGGATATTGCAGGAAATGTTTATTCAGAATTTGCAAAGAAGGTAACACTGGGTGGGTCGATCAGGACCAGGGCGGAATATGCTAATGGTTACTACAGTTTTCCAGGGGATGTGACATTACCTGGTTTTAACCCTCCTACCATACCAGTTGGTGGTGCTGCTACAGGGACAAGACCCAAATCGTCTATAGATGATGATTACGTGTTAAACCAGACTAGGCTATGGGCAGATGCGGATGTAAACGAGCATCTCAGGATATTTATCCAGCTTCAGGATTCCAGGGCTTTTGGTGTGGAAGGTACGACTGTTGGATTTGCCACTGATGGGGCAAATAACCGTATCGATATCCACCAGGGTTATTTTGACCTAAAGAATCTTTTCGACCTTCCGTTAACGGTAAGAGTGGGACGCCAGGAAATTATCTGGGGCGATCACAGGGTTATCGGTAACTTAGTCTGGTCTAATCAGGGGCGTGTATTTGATGGCGGCAGGGTTA
Organism: uncultured Candidatus Kuenenia sp.; assembly: GCF_900696675.1. Lineage (NCBI taxonomy): Bacteria > Pseudomonadati > Planctomycetota > Candidatus Brocadiia > Candidatus Brocadiales > Candidatus Brocadiaceae > Candidatus Kuenenia > uncultured Candidatus Kuenenia sp. The sequence goes on from NZ_CAADGZ010000019.1 coordinate 32,544, forward strand.
TGTGGGATACGGATGCTATCCATGCAGAAGCCTTCGCAATGAGAGTAGATGAGGATGGTTACCTTTCCTACGCCGTGGATGGCAGCGGGAATTCTGATGAAAATGTATATGCTGGTATGTTATCGTTTAAAAAGCTCTTGCCGGGTGCTTTGATTGAGCTTATGTATATACAAAAGAATAATCAGGACGAAACCGCTGCTGTTAGTGCTCATACAGGGGCTGGGAAGGGAAACACCATTATTCATGATTTCGGCGTAAGGATTGACGGTAAATTGCCAAACATGGATGCCGTAGATTATACATTGGAATCCCACGGTCAGACCGGTGATGTCGGTGATCTTGACCATGAGGCATGGGCATTTGCAGGCAGGGTTGGATATACCTTTAAGGATGTGGCATGGACTCCTCGCATAGGGTTTGAATATGCCTTTGCTTCGGGTGACGATGATCCAACAGATGGGGATCACGAGACCTTTGATAATCTCTATCCCACAAACCACATGCAGGGCAACTACGGTTTTATCGATTTGGTTTCATGGCAGAATATGCATGACTTCAGGCCTAGTTTAAAGGTTAACCCAACCGATAAATTAATGATGCAGGTGGATTATCACTACTTCCTGCTGGCCGAGGAAGAAGATGGTTGGTATAACGCAGCTGCCGGTCTTGTTGCTGCACGTCCAGCCGGCGGTTATTCTAACGATGACAATCTGGCGCAGGAGGTTGATTTTACGGTAAGCTATCAATTGTATAAAAATGTAGGTATCCTTGCTGGATATTCATGGTTCGGCGCTGAGGACTGGATCGAGAAGAACGCCGGTGATTTTGATACACATTGGGGCTATTTACAAACAACTGTTACATTCTAATACTGTAGTGTTTGCTTGAATATTTGTATTGATGAAATAGGTTGGAAATGGGTGTTGCTGAGGCAACACCCATTTTTTTTGCATGGAAAAAGGTCAAAAATCCGTTAAACTTTTATTTAACCGTTACTACAACTTTAAATTTTCTGTAAGTCAAATGAGTTAACTAATATTTTGAGTATTTATTATGAAAACCAAAGAAATCCGCGAGATAATCCTCAAAGAACTGCCGGATATTATTAAACATGACAAAGAGATACAAGATTTTATCTTGCATATTTCTAAAGAATGTTTTGCTGGCAAAGATACGACAGAAGACCGGTTTGACAAGATACTGAGAGAGCTTGCAGAAGACAGAGAGACACAAAACAGGAAATGGTTGGAGGATACCAATCGGTGGTGGGAGCAGGCTGAGAAGTGGAAAGAACAAGACAAACGCTGGCAGGAACAGACTGAGCAGCGGAAGGAACAAGATAAACGCTGGTGGGAACAGGCTGAGAAGTGGGAAGAGCAAGATAAACGCTGGCAGGAACAGACTGAGCAGCGGAAGGAACAAGATAAACGCTGGTGGGAGCAGGCTGAGAAGTGGGAAGAGCAAGATAAGCGCTGGCAGGAACAGATAGAGAAGTGGAAAAAACAAGATCAGCGCTGGCAGGAGCAGGCTGAACGGTGGGACAAACAGGAAAGTAAATGGGAAGAAAACCAGAAGGTTATTCGCGATATCATGGAATCTATCAAAAAGATGGACCGGAAATATGACAGCACTATCGGCGCATTAGGCGCCCGGTGGGGATTAAGGACTGAACAATCATTCAGGAATGCCTTGAAGGGAATATTGAGAGAGGTTTCCGGATTAGATGTAATTAATGTCATTGAATATGATGAGGAAGGGATAATTTTTGGACGTCCTGAACAGATAGAATTAGATTTAGTGATAAAAAACGGGCATTTTATGATATGTGAGATAAAGTCATCTATTAGCAAATCAGATATGTATATATTTCAGAAAAAAGTAGATTTCTATCAGAAAAAACATAACAGAAAGGCCCGGAAGCTTATTGTGATCTCGCCAATGGTAGATAAAAAGGCTATGGAATTTGCAAAAGACTCAGGTATATTAGTTTACAGTTATGTTGAAGATATAGAGTCGGAGATTTTTTCTGTTTAACTAGAATTTTTAATACATGAATAATTACTATCCTTCCCTGGAAGAGTTTAAACAACTTGCCTCGGCCAACAATATTGTGCCGGTATACAGACAACTGTTTGCGGACGCACTTACCCCTGTTTCTGCATTTCAAAAATTATCAGATTCTAAACATGCCTTTTTACTTGAAAGTGCTGCCGGCGGAGAAAAAATTTCGAGATATTCCATCCTTGGGTCTGACCCATTTCTTGAATTTACTACGATGGGTACGAAGGTAGAAATTTTGAGGAAAAATGGAAATAATGAAAAAATTCAAACAACTGACCCCCTGGCTATTCTTGAAAGAGAGATGAGTAGGTTACGTCCTGTAAAAATAAAAGAACTTCCTGATTTCTTTTGCTGCGCAGTGGGATACATCGGTTACGATGTGATTCGTTATTATGAAACCCTGCCCGATATGCCTAAAGATGATCTTTTTCTGGCAGATATCAGGATTTTATTTTATGACACAATTATTGTTTTTGACCATTTGACAAAAACAATAAAGATTGTCTGTTCTGCATATGTAGATAATAACGAGTTGGAAGATTTGTATAAAGAATCTATCAAGAGAATTGATTGTGTTATTGAAAAGCTGAGAACGCCTGTCATGTCGTTAAGCGATGATATAACGACTGATAAAGAAACGAGCCGGTCTTTTTGTTCAAATTTTGAAAGAAAAGATTTTTTATCTGCAGTTGACCGATGCAAAGAATACATTCGTGCAGGAGATATTTTTCAAGTGGTAATTTCACAGAGATTTAAGACTGAGACCGAGGCGGAACCTTTTAATATTTACAGGGTGTTGCGGGTAATCAATCCTTCTCCATATATGTTTTATTTTAAAATGGATGATTTATATTTTATAGGGTCTTCTCCCGAAGTAATGGTAAAGGTAGATGGTAAAAAAGTTATCGTACGGCCTATTGCAGGTACCAGAAAAAGAGGACTGTCTGATGATGAAGATGAGAAGCTTGCTGGTGAATTAATTGAAGATCCCAAAGAAAGAGCGGAGCATATAATGCTTCTTGATTTAGGAAGGAATGATGTTGGGAGAGTTTCCCGTTACAATACTGTTCGCATCGAAGAAAAAATGGTCATCGAGAAATATTCACATGTAATGCATATTACCTCGAGTATTTGCGGCGAACTAGACGATAGTAAAAGTGCATTTGATGCTTTAAGGACATGCTTGCCGGCGGGGACACTTTCCGGCGCTCCGAAGATTAGGGCAATGCAGATTATCGACGAACTGGAACCTACTAAAAGAGGGCCGTATGGTGGCGCTGTAGGGTATTTTGATTTCTTCGGTAATATAAATACATGCATTACAATCCGAACGATAGTGTTAAAGAATAAACATGCGTATATTCAGGCTGGAGCAGGAATCGTTGCAGATTCAATACCGGAAAAGGAGTTTGATGAAACGGTAAATAAGGCAAAGGGGATGATGCTGGCGATTGAAATAGCGGAAAATATGAAGTAAGGCGTGGTGTGCTTAATAAAAAACATTTGTTCATTTCGTGGAGGTATTGCAGGTAATAGTTTAGATGTGTTTGGTGACACTTAGCACGGAGACCGTTAGAATGGATTTTTCAAGGATTTTGCAGATAGCAGGAATTATTGTGGCATTACATGCACTTTATTTTGGAATAGTAAAAGATTCTATGAAAATGGAAATGATTATGCTGTTTATCGGGGTCGTAATGTTTTATTTTGGCAGGTTGTCGGGAAGCAAGCGCTAACTGTTATAGTCACTGCATTTGATTTTAGAAATATAAATTTGTATATAAATTTTAAATTTTAAATTATAACTTATTGCAAGGCTTTTCCGGCAATGCAATTCTTTGCCGGTAATTTTCACGTACACTGGCATGAAACTATTTTACTGTTAAATTACGTCGGGTTGCGGCTTTGTACGCAAATCAATTGTAATGATATCAGTATTTTATTAATGAAAACAGGTCATATTTACTCAAGATATCCCTTCCGTTCAAAAAACCTAATTCAATTAAAAAAGCACAACCAACAATATTGCCGCCAAGCGACTCAACCAGCTTGCAACATGCATTCATTGTGCCGCCAGTAGCCAAAAGATCATCTACCATGAGAACCTGTTGTCCCTTTTTAATACCATCTTTGTGTATTTCCAGTGTATCTGTCCCGTATTCAAGGTTGTACGTCATGCTTGCTTTTTCATAGGGAAGCTTCCCTGGTTTTCTGATGGGAACAAAACCTGTACCGATTGAAAAAGCAACCGTTGTCGCTAGTATGAAGCCTCTCGCCTCCGCGCCGACAACAATATCTATTTTTTTGTTTTCAACGTAGCTGGCAATACACGCTATCGAATCTTTCAAACCCTTTGCGTCTTGAAGAAGAGGCGTTATGTCTTTAAATAGTACTCCCACTTTCGGGAAATCCGGTACATCGCGAATTAATTTTTTTAAATATTCCATTATGAATCTTCCTCTTTTGTTATGAGATAGTGTAATTTTTGAATCGTTTCTTTTTCGATCTGCCGTACACGCTCCCGGCTTATTTTAAGTATTTTGCTTATGTCTTCCAGTGTTCTTGACTCTCCGTCAACCAGTCCGTAGCGCATTGTTATGACCGTTGCCGCACGTTTATCAAGGGTATCCAAAAGTTTTTTAAGTGTTTCTTTTTCATACGTCTCCTCCAGTCCTTCTTCCGGAGGAAGCGTTTTCCCGTTTGGGGTAATATCGCTTAACGCCCAGATAATGTCAGCGCCGGAAACGAGTGGAGCATCGAGAGAAGTCATCGACTGGAGGGAAAGTTCGATGTTTTTCACATTTTGCGCAGTGATGTCCATTTCTGCTGCTATTTCTTGCTCGCTTGGCGATCTTTCGTGTTTTTTCAGCAAACCGGAAGAGGCATGTTTCATCTGTGAAATTCTTTGCAGCATATAAGAGGGAATGCGTATTGTACGTGCCTTGTTTGCAATAGCTCGTCGAATTGCCTGTTTAATCCACCAAGTAGCGTAAGTGCTGAACCTATTGCCAGTTGTTATATCAAAATCCTCAACGGCGCGTATAAGTCCCAGATTGCCTTCTTCTATGAGGTCAAGAAAGGAAAACCCGCGATTCACAAATTCCTTTGCGATGCTTACCACCAGCCGTAAGTTTGCCTTTATTAGTTTTTCCCGCGCTTCTGCATCGCCCTTTGCTACTTTCCTGGCAATTTCCAGTTCCTCTTCAAAAGTAAGCAAAGGGATATTCTGTATTTCTTTTAAGTAGGCTTGTAATGCAGAGTCCGTAGTGCCATCTCCTTGTATTTAAATGGATTCAACGACACTGGAAGGTTCCGCCTTTTCTTCTTGAACTACTTTTTCTGATGAAGAGTTATCGGAAGAGTTATTTTTTTCCTCAGGATGCGCCGCTATTTTCTTCAAACTAAGGCCGATTTTTCTTGCTTCAGGCTCAATGCGAATTACTTTCACCTCTAGTTCGTCTCCTACATTTACCGCATCGGCAGGGTTGCTGATTTTTTTATCTGAAAATTCGGAAACATGTAATAATCCTTCAATTCCTTGTCCTAGTTCTAAAAAGGCTCCAAAATTTGCGAGTTTTGTTACGTGTCCTTTCACAATATCGCCAACCTTATATTTTTCAGGAATTTCTTTCTCCCACGGATCGTCTTGCAGTTGCTTTAATCCAAGCGCAACACGTTTCTTTTCCCTGTCGACAGAGAGAACAACCGCCTCTATTTTGTCGCCCTTTTTAACAATTTCTGAAGGATGTGCCACCTTTTTAGCCCAAGACATATCGGAAATGTGCAATAAACCGTCAACGCCTTCTTCAATTTCTATAAATGCCCCATAGTTTGTCAGATTACGTACCCGCCCTTTAATCTTCGTTCCTGCCGGGTATTTTTCCTCGATTATTGTCCATGGATTGACCTCTGTTTGTTTAATGCTTAAAGATATTTCTTCTTTTTCTCTATCGATTTTAAGCACTACTACCTCTACCATGTCCCCGATGGCAACAATCTCAGAAGGATGGTTGATACGACGTGTCCACGACATTTCTGAAATATGTACAAGACCTTCTATTCCCGTCTCCAATTTAACAAATGCCCCATAGGACATGATATTAACTACCTGGCCCTTTACCCTGGAACCTACTGGATATTTTTCCTCTATGTTAAACCATGGATTATCGGTTTTTTGTTTTAGCCCTAAAGCCACCTTTTCCTTCTCTTTGTCAACATCGAGTATTTTTACCTCAACTTCATCGTCAATCGCAAGCATTTCTGATGGATGGCTTATCCTGCCCCAGCTCATGTCCGTAATATGTAGCAGTCCATCCATGCCACCCAAATCGATAAAAGCGCCGAAATCGGCAATGTTCTTCACAACGCCCTTTCTTGTCTGTCCTGCTTCTATTTCCATTAATAATAGTTTTTTCTTTTTCTCCCGCTCTTCTTCAATCAGTTTCCTTCGTGAAACAACGATATTTTGCCGTTCTTCGTCAATTTTAAGAATTCTGCAGGTAAGTTCCTGTCCAACATATTGTGCTATATCTCCCGGTGGTTTTACGTCAATTTGCGAGGCAGGCAGGAAAATAGGTACCCCAATATCTACAAGCAGCCCTCCTTTTATCTTACGAATAATACGCCCGGTAATAATGTCCCCTTCTTTATATTTTGCAATAACTGTTTCCCAGCCACGAATGCGGTCGGCCTTGCGTTTTGATAATTTTATGAGTCCGGAATCGTCTTCAACTGCTTCTAATAAAACTTCAATTTCTTCGCCAATTCTTATTTCGGAAGGGTCGTCGAACTCGTATTTAGGCACCATGCCCTCGGATTTATAACCGCAATCTATGATTACGTTATCGCCGATAGAACTGATGATGCGGCCTTTTAGAATCGAGTTGACCTCAAAATGCAGGACAGAATCATAATAAGCGGACTGTACGTTCTCCATGGCATCTTCTGTTGCCATTATTGATTCCACGTCATTTTCTATATCTGCTACATTAACATTATATTCCTTTAAATAATCACGTTTTAAAGTTTCAAGACCCATAATTTAATAACTTCTCCGAAATAAAAATGAAAAAGGGACAAAGAAATAAAATAAATCACACTTTATTTTTTATAAGGGGATTCACTTCTTTTATAATCCTGTGAATCACCTCGTTTAACGTTAAATTTGTCGTATCAATGTAAATTGAATCGTCGCTGATTTTTAAAGGAGAATCCTTTCTTGTTGTGTCACGCTGGTCGCGTAATGCTATTTCTCTTATTACACTATCGAGCGAGTTTTCGTTGTCCGGCGTTTCTCTCTCGCGAAAACGTCTTTTGGCCCGTATTTCTATTCTGGCGTCAAGAAAAAACTTTTTTTCCGCTTGAGGAAATACAACCGTTCCGATGTCTCTTCCCTCCGCAACGGTATTTCCTTTTGAGGCAATTTTTCTCTGCAGATTTACCAGCATCGCCCTAACGCCAGGTTTGCCTGATATATGATGCGTGTTGTTTGTAACCGATGGTGAGCGAATTTCTTTGGTTACATTTCTGCCATCTACAAATACCTGTAACCCTTTTTCTTCACTCTCAAAATAAATCTGTGTCTGTTCCATAATCCTGCATAAAGCATTTTCATCATCGAGGTTTACATTATGTTGCATAGCCTTCCATGTTAATGCCCGATACATGGCGCCCGTGTCAAGATAACGAATACCCAGGTGTTTTGCCAATGTCTTTGCAACCGTACTTTTGCCGGATCCGGCAGGCCCGTCAATCGCTATTATCAAGCGAACCTCCCCGGTATATTCACTGAAATCTCCATGTCGATTCTCATAAGGTGAGAAATTTCAAATATACTAAACTATGAATTTTATTGCAAGTGTTTTATTGTGGTATCAGGTAACGCTGAAGACGTATTAAAAGCGGATCACCATGCATAAGAAAATACGATTTTTAGTAACATTTTAGTCTTTTTAAAAAAATTTCAATTTTTATGATTAGAACACACATTCCTGATCCTGCGCCGGGAACACGTTTCACATCCATTATACAGACCCATAGCCGTGTGTCTCTGATTTAGTTCGGAGACATTCGTAAAAAACCGACGTCAGCGTGAGGTTAACGCATGGATGGATTTTTTAAAAACAAAGGGGTTGCATTCACCGCAAAATCCCTGTTTTATTGAATAATCTGATTCACTGAATCTAATGCATCTGCGTTTAAAATCAATTTATTTTCTGCAACTTTTTTTAAGTTGATGCTTATGTGTGAACCGGCAGGGGTGTTAACCTTTTCGATCTTTTCTTGCCGGGAGAGCAGGTCGAGCGTCAACCTTGCGGCTTGTTTGCCGGTAGTGGGAATGTCAGCAGAAATAACCAGAGTCGCTCCCGCATCAATAAATGCCTCGCTGTATGTAAACACAGGAATATTTGCCGCATTGCATTGCTGGAATATATTGCTGACGGCATCTGTTTTTGATAGCACAACCGGGTCTGAAGTCAGCCAAATGGCGTCGACATTTTTAAGAAGTTTTTTCAGGGCAGAGGTTATGTTTGTCCTTTTGTTTATGGATATTCCAACAAGGCAGATTCCAATATCTTTGGCGTCTTCCCTTGCCTGCTGCATCCATTCTTCATTATATTCCTTACTATAAAGAACGCCGATTTTGTTTGTTTTCGGGAAGAGGTAACGGTACATCGTCAATTGCATACTCGGAAGCAGTTCGGAGGATATGCCATAGGTGTTTTCTTTTATGGTGAGACGTCTCCAATTTATGATTGAAGAAAATATTACAGTGGCATCGTTCGTCACTTCCTGTGCGAAGAGATATGCCTTAATTCCAATGCAATATATGATAGCCGGACCAGATTCCCGAATAATTTTCTCTGTTTCGGACCTCTCTTTCCATTTATTGCCAAGGTTTATTTCGCCTTTCGGGTGTGGAATGACGGATTTGAATCCCGTATGCGCCAGGGAGTAGTTTTTGATGGATATGTCTGAATTTATAATGAGTACATTTTCAGTGGTATCCGGGTATGACGTATTTGTGTAGCCTGACAGAAAGGAAAATAGTATTAAAAAGAATGCCATGAATGTACGATTTCTGCCTTGTTCGCGCATGATAGCGGCAAGCATCGGGATGTTATTTATTAGATTGTTTTTGTATTTAATCATTGTTTTTCCAGGTATTCCTTTTCCGATGCGTTGAGTATTTTCCATCCGTCAAACCCAAGCATACTGAGTTTGTTTTTCCCTTCCACGGCGGCTTCCATATCTTTAATTATTTTTGCCAGTTTTTTGTGATTTTCGTCCTGGGGTTTTGGTACCGCTACAATAGGAAGCAATGTTTCGTTGCTGATCAATAATTGCTTTAATGTGTCGTACAGTTTCCTGTTTATTACGGAAAGCTTTGCAAGGCTGCTATCTGTGGTAACAGCAGCGTCTGCCATTCCAAAACCTACGGACATCAATGCGTCTATTTCTTTCGGAACAGAGAGTATTTTTATAGAGGAAGCAACAGCACCTTTGTTTTCCCCGAACATTTGAATAAGGACGTTTTTCGTGTAATCTTCACTGCTGGCGGAAGCTACGTTCATGCCACTTAACATGCTTATGTCGTTAATAATCCTGCTTGTTGAAAAAATTCTCCTGCACGTAGATTTATTTTTGGATACGGCAACCAGGATTGGTTCGATAGAAATATTTTCTTTTAGTTGTTTATAATGCCAGCTTGAAATAATGAAGATACCGTCTTTTTTCTCGGAGATAAGTTTTTCAAATATTTCGCGTTCACTAAACGGTTGAAATTGATACCCGCCAAATCTGGCAAGGTAGAGATCGAACTCCTTTTTGAGTGAGGCAAAATTGTTGATATTGGTTTCCGGATTATAGAAATAGATGGTGTATTTATATTCAGCGCATGGCGCCAGGCTATTCGTGAATAAAAAGAGGCAGAGAAAGGCGGGAAACCATATTGCATGCGTGCATCTTTTGTAAAAAACTGATTTATAAAAATACGGAATTGTATGGTTAAAGGTATGCGACAAGATACATTTTATTTTTCTGTATATCCCCATACACATTATAAAGAAAGAGACGAGAAGGTTGTCGCAAATAAATTACAAATAAACAATATGCACGAAAAATATATATCCTAAATCCTGCAAACAAGGCAAAGCCTTGTTGCAGGAATAGGATTGAAATGGTAGGATTTCCAAGGTATTCGGCGGTATATTGATAACAAAAAACACCTGAAAGGAGATTCACCATTTCGATGAAG
>NZ_CAADGZ010000020.1:0-41792 GCF_900696675.1 uncultured Candidatus Kuenenia sp.
ACGGGTTCCTTCCGTTGCATCACAGAAGCCTGTAGTCGACAATATCATATTGTGATAATAAATCTTTTTGTCCAGAGTGGTACTATTTTACTTTGCCATCTGGTACACTTTTCTATTGCCATAACGACCATGTTCCTGACTGAAAATCCCTGATTTGTTTTTCTGGGCCAACCCAAGAATTAATGATGTTTAGAAAATCAGAACTAAATTTAATAAATTTTCTCAGAAAAAATATTTCACCGTAAAGTCCCCTTTGTTCTTCAGGTGTTAGTCCTTGTTGTTTGAAGCGCTCAAATAAGCTTTGCCACTTGATTAAACGATTGGAGTAATTTTTCAGAATTACTTTTATGTCAGATTCATTTATGACTGCTGCAAGAACATCAGCAACAAGCGTATCAAATACATCCTTAAATTGCTTGTCAACTAAAACAAGATTCAACAAAAGAAATTTGGAATCATCCGGATCGTAAATTTTATCGAACCTCAATCCTCTGAACTCATACTTAAAATTAAATTCTCTTCCAATCGCGAAAGGAACTTTTAAAATAAGCATTCTGTGTTTTTCCGGATGTTTTTCGCCGAGAAAAACATCACACTTGCTCGTATCTGAATAACGCAATTTAAAAAGTCCGGCAACTGCTGAACTGTTTGCTTCAAGTTGAGCCCAAATTTGTTTAATCCGTTCCTTCATTTTCGTCTTGTTGGTCAAGTTCATCAGGATATTCATACTCTTTCCTGAACTGTTCATTCACTGCGTATTCAATTTTTTCATCATTTTCTATTTCAGGAAAACTTATTGCAATACCTATGATTGGCATGTTACTTAATTTTTTCCTCTCACCCGTTGCATGCAAGCAATTTCCATTCAATGGATAAATCAAAAGCAATCCCTTCTTGCTGTCACGCCGCCATTTTATTCTTTTTCTGCTTGGTAATTCTGGAATTTCTTTTTTGCCTGCCTCTTTGTAATCCGCCTCTGTTTGAGCTATGGCTGCCAGAACCTCATCTTCACTCAAATCAATCAGTTCATGTCTATGGTCCGTGATATTGTATTTTGTCACTTCATAATTCATAGAATCGTTGCTGATATTAGTTCTGTCGGTAAGTCCAACTTTTTCTGTCAAGCCACTGAAAGAAAACTCGTCTTCGGGTTTTGCCGTTGAATTATTAATCAATGCAACCGTCCAGTTGACAAGGTATCCTTCCTTCGTTTGTGCAGTGATGTAATCAACAATTTTGTTTGTGTCAAGTACTTCCTCACCTATTTTGTATTTCTGGAGGAACGCAGCAATCACATTGAAATTATTTTCTCCCCGCCACACAAATATTTGTTTTTTGTTGTAGTCGTTAAATGGCTTTTCAATGGGTTTTCCAAGAGAGCCGATTAACTCATTAGTTGCATCAAAATTCTTCCTGAATCTCCCATTATCAAGTTTAAACTGGTATGTCTGTTCAAGCTGACCTGAGTAGCTCAGATACATGATTTTCTTGTATCTGAATTTGTTTGTAGCTGTAATTTTCAGAACTCCAGGATGTGTTCGTACTTTCAATCCAAATTCTTTTGGAGTTTTTTTCAGCAAAAACATGTAATCAAAATCTCTCCGCATTTCCTCAGATGCAATTGTAATATGCTTATACCACTTTGTGAGTTCGTTACTTGTGAATATTCTGCACAAGTCCACATATCCAGGTCTGTATCCGAACCACCTGCCCATCTGCATGAGGGTGTCATACATCTTGGAAGCACGCAAGTAATAACTTACTGTCAGTCCTTCTAAAGTCAAACCTCTTGAAAGCTTATTTCCGCCAACTGCAATCACTGAAAGGAATTTTCCTTGTTGCTCTGAAAAGAAATAGTCAAGTGGCGAAATGTTATGATGAGATAAACCCGCAATATTTTTTTCTCCGTGAACTGCTCTAACTTCCATTTTGGAAATTGCAGAATAAATTTCTGCCTTAACTTCATTCCATGCAATCGGTGTTATTTCAGGGTCAGAGTAAATGTGTGAATCACGAATGACATTTGTAGTTGTCGGCTCAAATTCTTTCTTCCAGATGGCTTGTAATTCTTTGAGCAAGTTGCCAGACTTCAATTCAATCTGCTTCTGATAAAATTTCAATTCAGCATCAACAAGCGATGCAATTCTGTCCTGCCAAACGATAAATCTTGAAATGTGAATGAGCATTGAATTGTGCACATCAATTTGCTTTCTCACTCGTCTTGCTGCTGCCGAAAGAATGAAACACTTTATTGCAAATTTCAAACTATTTGGAAGTTCTTCAGGCAATGGGTCGTTCTTTTTGTGTTCGTCTGGAACAAGTGCTTCGTAATCTTCTACCAAACGAATTACTGGCAAAGATTCTTCGTTTGCATCAGATGATGTGAGTGCTGGAAGTCCAAATATTTTTGCTGGTCCAATGTAGTTTGACGGTGCTGGAATGTTAATAACAAAATCTTTGGGAAATAAATCTTGTCCAACTACAAACTCATAATCTTTTATAGTGAGGTCTAAACCTTTTACCGATTCTTGTCCAAGAATTGGAATAAAAATATTTGCAAACGGTGTTGCTGTATAACCAACATAAGAACTCTGCTCAAATAAAGAAAGCAATGCTCTTATGCAACCGTTGATTGCAGAAACTTTTTCTTTGCTCACATTAATAGAAGCGTTGTCCGCTTCATCATCAATTAAAAGAAAGGGAATGTTTCGTATAATTATTTTTCCATCAGATTGCTTGTCTCCCCAAACAGCTAACCATGAAATTGAATTTTTGAGAATTGAACCGTTCTTTTTTACAACAGCAACTATCGGATCTGAGCTTTTCAAATGTATTCCCGCCGACTGTGCAACCCTGCGGTTGAAATCACCACTGAGATGGCTTGAGGTTAAAGCGTTTGCCGGAAGGTCAATTGGTTGATTTGTTTTTCCATCAAGCGGATTATAAAAACCAACTCCTATTTTATTTGTGTTTGAATATTGAAGTGAACGCTGACTGTTGAATCCTAAAAAACCTTCGTCAATTCTGATTTGTGTCTGGCTTCTCAATGAATCGTGCATACCTGCCATAACAATTATTAGTTTGTAACCTGCATCACCGGCTTTATTTATCAGTCCTGTGTAGTTGGAAGTTTTTCCTGACTGAACCTGACCAACCACCATACCTCTTTTATCCCATGTTCCAGGTGTTGAAGGATTTGCAATGCGGTCTAAAATATCATCGGTGAGATTGTCAAGTTTGTTGATGGTGTCCGGTGCAATTTTTTTTTGCAGATAACTGATGTAACGATTCCAGAAATTCCATTGAATGCTTGCCTTCGCATCTTTCAACCAGGGAGTATAGCCTTCATCTGTGTCAAGTATTCTGTAAACCTCAGAGAAAACAGAAAAGGTTGCAGCCAGATAATTGAAAAGAGTTTCCCTTTCTGAAACCAGGTCAGGAAAAATTTTCAGAACATTATCAATAGAACTGTTTATGTTCTGTGAAGAAGGATTTCTGATTTTCCGCAGAAGTTCAATGCAGATATTTTTTGCTTGTTCAATCATATTCAGTCAAGATTTGCGATGTATTCAGGGTAATGATTGAAAGGTTCAAGGTTGATGATAACTGCTTTCGCTTCTTCCTTTGTCTTTCCCTGTTTTGTAAGTGAGTCAGAAATATTTTTCATCAGAGTCCAGATGTCGTCATGCTTTATTCCTTCAAATGGTTTTCCCTGTGCTTCCGGTTCTTCCGCTTCTCTGATATAAATTGATTTTACCGGAATAGTTTCTTCAATAAACTTCAAGAGAGTATCAATCGCTTTGTCTGGTTTATCTTCTGCCTGCTTTCTGATTTTCTCAATCAACGGATGCTCACGATTGATTTTGTAAAACCATCTGTCACCTCGCTTGTGGTCAATCCAAAGCGGAACGAACTTTTGTCCAGGATATGGCTTTACATTTTTTCCTTTGTGTCTGTAAACTTCAACTGCCTGTGATCTCACCTTACCTGCGTATGCTTTCAACTGGTTACGCAATGCAAGCGGTGGACGTGCAATAGATTTCTTGATGTCAATCTGCCACTCTGAATCAAGATTGTTCGGAAGATTTATTTCTATCCTTGCAAGTTTGTAATGTTCTTCTTTACGAAACATTCCTAACCAATCACCCGCAAGCAATAATCTTTCATTCCGATAGATGTAAAAACCTTGCTGCTCATTCCAACCTTTCGGACCCTCTGCTTCTTTGAATTTGTCCTCACTGATTTTTGACTTGTGAGGCAACACATAACCTTTCACAATCACTTTTCCATTGTAGAAAGATTCTTCTGGAAATCCTTGTGTTGCCGGTTCGTTTGGCAGAAATGGATTCCATGCTTCAACTGGTCTGTCCTGAAAGAAGATTTTTACTCTGCCGTTTTCAATGAATCTGTGAAATACCATTGCAAGATGTTTCTTTACCTGTTTCATTATTTCAAGAAATTTATCTAATGCGTTCTCATCATCTTTTTGCAAATCTTTTACAAGCCGATCAATGTCGTTCCAGATTACAATTGTTCCTGACTTGACTGAATTGATTTCATTTTCAAAATTTCCGTGTGGTAAATACTTTATCAGTTCCCACTTGCCGGTTTGTTTTACAAAATCTAAATCCCAAGTCCAGAAAACAGGTTTGCAATTTTCTCTCTTGCTTATTACAGAAAGTTTTCTGCACTGAGAAAACGAAGCAGTCTTTAAGCCTAAACCGAATCTTCCTAAATCATTACTACTTCTGTCGTCTAGTGGATTTTTACTTCCGGGTCGCATTGCCTGAATCAGTTCTTCGTTGTCCATTCCATGTCCGTCATCTTTAACTGAAAGCCATGTACGAGAACCTTTCCATTCGAAATTTACCAGGATGTTTTTTGCTCCGGCTGATATTGAATTATCTATAATGTCAGCTATTGCAGCTTCAATGCTGTATCCGACAGCCCGAAAGGTTTCAATCATCGAAGATGCTTTTGGAATCGCTTCTACTGTTTGGTACTTTGTGTAATCGATAGACGATGTCATATTTACAAAAGTTCTTTTATCATTGGGAATACTCGCTATCTTCTTCATTTCAGATATTCTATCAATAGTTTTGCAATTTTCTCTATCATAAGAGGAGGAACAGCGTTTCCGATTTGCTTAAAAGCGGAGGTCCTATTTCTCCCCTCTTTTACTCCCTCAAAATAATAATCATCAGGAAACGATTGAAGTCTGGCAGCTTCCCGAACCGAGATTGAACGATTTTGTTCTATATCAGGATGAATGTAATAATGTCCGTCTTTTGCAATATGCGCTACAACTGTCTGTGAATAATTCACATTATCAGCTACGACCTTAAATCTGTCTAAGAAAGCGTTTCTATTTTTATGGGTTTTAAGCCTTTCCGGGAGATCATTGTAATCGAGCCTCCCCATCTTGCTTTTCCATTTTTCTACAGCAATTCTATAAATTTCTTTATCCTGTTCTGTGTGTGGTCTTGTAATGTGTTGTGTCAAAACATCAAAACCATTTCTTATTTTTGCAAAACACAGATAATCATTGATTCCATCAACATAATTACAATATTTATCTTTACCTTCTCCTGCGCTTAATTTAGGTAGGTCTTTAAAAATTTTACCGACTTCATATTCCTCCCTGCTTTGATCCTTTATTCGGCCAAATGAAAGATTTAAATCTTTTTTCCATCCTATAATAATTACCCTTTTTCTATTTTGAAGGACACCAAATTCTTTTGCTTCTACTTTAACGTGTTCAACTACATATCCCAATTTCCTGAAATCATCCTGAATATTTTTGAAATGTTTTCCTTTTTCTGCCGAAAGCAACCCTGTTACATTTTCAAAAACAAATAGCTTTGGGCTATATTTCTTTAGAAATTTTCCATACTGAATGTACAGGTAGTTTCTTGGATCATCCCGCATTCCGTTTCTATCTCTTGCCCGTCCTACTAAAGAATATGCCTGACAGGGAGGACCGCCTACTATCACATCTATATCTTTCCTGCCAATAAGTTTTTCTACTATCTGAAAAATCTTAGAGTTATTTTCGTCACTGATGGAAAGATTAATTACAGATTCTAAAATATGGGAAGGAACAATCGAATAAAGTTGCTCTCTGTTTATTTCGCCTTTAAGATATTTAATATAAATATCAAGTTTGTTATTTTCTTTGAGATAATGGAAGGAATGCCTCGTTTTTAAGGTAAAACATGCAGCGGGATCCACCTCAACAAATGCCACAGGTTCAAAACCGGCTCTTTTGAAACCTTCTGAGAAACCACCTGCTCCTGCAAATAAGTCGATATATCTCATTTTGTTAATCTCGTTGCTAACCGATTCAAGGTATTTTCCATATTCCCAGGTTTTAATTTGCACTCAAACACCGTTAAGATTTTCCAGCCCAGCTTTTTTAATTTTCCAGAGTTTTCAGTATCTAGCTGCTTATTCCGGTTAATCTTCTCAAGCCACCATTTCCTGCGGGTTTTAGGTACTACGAAATATTTACAGCCGTCGTGACCGTGCCAGAAACAGCCATGAATAAATACAACCGTTTTATATTTCGGGAAAACAAGGTCTGGCTTGCCAGGTAACATTTTATCATGAAGTTTATATCGAAAGCCATTCCCAAAAAGGAATTTCCTGACAATGATTTCCGGCTTTGTGTCCTTGCCCCTGATCTTTGACATGTTATAACTTCTGGTTTTCTTGTTGTGAACGTCTGTCATGAATTTTTTCTGAATAATAAGCCATTTTCTTTAATTCCGCAACCAATAAGAAGATGTAGATACCCTATCTTACTCAATAAAATTAATGGCGATGTGTTAGCAACCCATCGTCTATTCATGGTATATTTCTTCTTTTATTTCTTCAATGGTATACTGAAACGGCGAAACTCCAAATTTCCCCGGTGAAAATATAAATTCAGCGCGCGTGAGACCCGATATTTCCGCAGCCTTTTCCTGCGATATTATTCCCATTTCATACCATTTAACTGCTGCCGCGAGTCTTAATTCGCTGGCAAACGCGGAAGGCTCCTTTCGGAGTGCCGAAAATGCCCCTTCTGGCCTTCAACGCTAGTCGTTCCTTTCCAATCCTATATCACTTTCCGCTAAGTATGAAAATTCAAAGCCGAGCATTTCCATCATTTCAAGTAAGGTTGCTTCTTCTAATTCCATAATTTCTGCAGCCTTTCTTAGACTTATTATGCGTGTACTCAATGCGCCTAAAACCAAGAGAAATCCTTCCTTTGTTTTTTCGTCATGGAAAAAAGGGACTTCATCAACTATTTTTAACATTGTATATCACCTCCTCATTGTTTTCTAAAACAATCAGTCATTCTCTTTATTCCCGGTTTATTTTGCGATTTTAATGCTTCGCCTATTAGTGTTTGTAATGCTGAAAATGGAATCAAATATTTCACCTGATACAATCTTCAATTATAAGAATTCTATCTGATTCTTCATTTCCGCCGGTGATAAAATTTCTGCATAAAAGGCCAATCTCTTGATACACTCACCAACGCTCAATTTGTTCATTTCAACAAATATTATACCCCAGTGATTTTCCCCACCTCTTGCTAACTCTTTTGCAATTTTTAGAAAATGATGCTCATGGGTAAAAATAACGGCTTTAATGGCTGACGCATGCTTGAAATGTTCTATATCTGAGGTGCCCATCATTTCTTTTTCATGAGCAGAAAAAGCCTTAATTCCACGCCTCTTTAAACCTTCAGCAATACGGACATCAACATTTTCGTCAGTGTATATCTTTAATCTTGCCAAGCTTCTTCTCCAGAATGGAAGAACGCAATTTCTTAATATCTTCGGTTTCCTGAATTGCTGCTTTCCATATGCTATCTATCTCGTTCTTGTGTTCATAGTAGTATGAAAGTGCATCATGAATCTGCGGAAGGTTTATCTGTGGTAGTACAACCATTATATCTTCGGGAGACTGCCCCATGATTTCATATCGAATGGCTATATCCAGCACCCGGATACCCGTGCCAGAAATAACAGGCGCACCACCTCTTATTTTTTTATTAATTGTGATATAAGGGTGTTTGATTTGTTTCGTTATCATGCCCATTACACTTCCTCCTGGTTTACACTTTTAAGAGATTTAAAAGCGTATTTATAATCTTCTAAAAGTTCTTCTTTGCCCATTTACGCCTCTTCTTTTGCCTTATGATAGGCATCCAATTAATTTGACATGTTATAAACTTCTGGTTTTCTTGCCGTGAACGTCTGCCATGAATTTCTAAGGCAGAAAAACATTTAAGCTTTTTAAGGTGGTCGCAATTTGCAGCCACTTCAGCCTTTTCTTCAAATTTTCTGTTTCTTGGTTTGCTGGGTTTTCCTAAGAGAAAGCAGCAAACCCTTTTCTATCCTGAACCAGTACTGGGTGGATTAAGGAGCGGCCCTTTCGCGACGAATCCAGCAATAATATGGAGTATGCTTTTTCAATAGTTCTTATGTTGCACAATCTCACTGGTCTGTTTTTTCTGATGGCCAGTAATATGCATCGGGAGTATTTCTTGCCCCGAAAATTGCCGTGCCAATTCTTACCATGTTTGCGCCTTCCTCAATAGCTATCTGGTAATCATTTGTCATTCCCATGGATAAGTAGTCCATTTGTACCCTATCGATCCCTTCCGTGGCAATAATGTCACAAAGTGCTTTCAACACTTTGAAACACTTCCGGATCTTTACCTCGTCCTTTGTAAATAACCCGATAGTCATAAGTCCGCGAATATTTAACGTGTCATATTTTGCGATCTGTTTTATCAGGGATATTGCCTTTTCTGGTTCGATGCCATACTTGCTTTCTTCATGAGAAGTATTGACCTGCACAAGGATATCAAGCGACCTCCCTTCCTGCATGAGCCGGTGATCGAGTTTTTCTGCCAGTGGAAGTCTGTCTACGGAATGTATCATATGTGCAAATTTCAGGGCGTCTTTTACTTTATTTGTCTGCAAATGCCCAATAAAATGCCATTCCACCTTTTCATCTTTCAGTTCCTGGTATTTTTTGAGCGCCTCCTGTATTTTGTTTTCACCGATGATATTTCCGCCGGCCTTGATTGCTTCACGTATCCGGTCAACATCCACCGTTTTTGTTGCCATAACCAGGGTGATATCTTCCGGCTTCTTCCCTGCTTTAATTGCTGCATTGGCGATGTTTTGTTTTACATTTTCCAGATTTTCCTTAATCGACATATCTGCTCCCCTGTTCAAAATGATATTGCATCCTATTCAAGCGCCTCTTTTGTAATGGATTTTACGGCGTCAATCATTGCCGCCGCTTCACACTGAGATCTTGTTTCTGTATAAAATCTTACTTTTGGTTCCGTGCCGGACGGCCGAATCAAAAACCAGGAATTATCGTCCAGTACTATTTTAATGCCGTCTGTGGTGATAACAGAAGCTATTTTTTTCTTCTTTTCACCTATCAAAAATTCTTCACCTGTTTTAAATCTTTCCAGTAGTTTAGAAAGTTTTTTTGCGAGCGGTTCCCCTGCCAGAGAACGCGCGACCTCAATTCCTGCCCTTTCAGGATAGTATGCGCCGAATTCTTCTTCCAGCATGCAAAGATATTCACTGATGTTTTTTCCTGTAACAGCCATCATTTCAATGGCGATCAAAAGGCCAAACAAGGCGTCTTTTTCAAGGGTATTGTTGTATCCGGTTATTCCGTCGCTCTCTTCGTAGGCGACAATTGCCCTTTCACTGGCTTTTTGTAACATATAGGGCCTAAAATTCTTAAACCCTACGGCCGTTTCTTTTACCGGAATACTCAGTTTTTGAGCAATGGCATTTCCAAAATTACTGGTTGCTACCGACTTTACCAATACGCCGAAAATATTTTTATACGTATGTAAAAAGTGGAGCGCCGTCGCGCCAAAATGGTTTATGGTGATATCTCTGTTTCCGTCAGTAAATCGTATTCTGTCTCCATCCGGGTCAATAACCACGCCCAGCTTAAATCTGTTTCCTCTTCCCTTCAGCATATCCATTGCCGGTTGTATGTTTCTGGCAGAAGGCTCCGGAGAAATGCCGCCAAACAAATAGTCGTCTTCAGTTCTCAGATAAGATATTTTATTGCTTTCTCCGAGAATTGAAGCAGGTCTTTTTCTTGATGCGCCGTGAACATGATCTATGCAGATAAAACAATCTTCGTTTTGAATAAATCGCCTGATTTTCTCAATATCCAATGTACCCCGGCGCAGAAGAAAATCTTTATAAAGTTTTATGGTATCTATCTTCTCTACATCTCCGGGCAAAATCGCCGGTATGGTTTTGTTGTTTGCCATTAATTGGTTTGCATTCCTTTCAATGACACTTGTGATCTCAGTGCCGGCAGGGCCGCCATCGGCCGGATTAAACTTAAACCCGGCATAATTGGCAGGGTTGTGCGAAGGGGTTAAATTTATCGAACCGGCGGCATTTACCATTTCAACAGAGGCAGACAATTCAGGCGTGGTCGCTTCATCTGCGTAATACACCCTGATGCCTTCCTTAGACAATAAACCCATAACAGCATTTGCAAATTCAGGCCCAAGGAACCTGTTATCGTGTCCCACAATTATGCCGTGTTTTTTTATATCCCCGAAATTCTCCGCCCCTAAAGCACCCAGTAATTCAGCGCCTGCGTTTTTAAACATTTCGATTATTGCGGTGGTTACTATGCGCACCGTATGAAAGGTGTAGTCTGTGCCCATTTCTCCTCTCCAGCCGGATGTCCCAAAAACGATCTTTGCCGGAGCGGTGTTTTCTTCCGCAAACTTTTTGATTTCACTCAGTAAACCGGCGTTTCCTTTTACATCTGACAAGATAGCTCTCCAACATTCTTCCGCATTCTTAAAATGATGTGCCATATGCATTATATCCCCCAAAAAAGTGGTAATAAACAGATACCTAAGCTGGTATAGCCAGAGATTAAACAAACACGAAATAAAAAATACGAAATGCGAAACAAATTCTAATGACAAAATGATGTAAATTCTAAACAAGTGCACCTTTCGTATCGTGCATTTCATGCTTCATATTGTTGCCTGCCTGTGCGTGATCGCACGCAGACAGGGATGTTTTGGATTTGTTTTGAATTTTATGCTTTGTTATTCGAATTTGTTTCGTATTTCGTACTTCGTACTTCGTACTTCGCATTTCGTGTTTCAGATTTCGTGTTTCAGATTTTACAATTATCAGATTTCACCATTAAATATTTTGCCAAATAATGCAAAGAAATTACTGATACCGTGGTGCGTCATATCTTGATGATTGAACGGAGGACATTTTCCCTTCGCGCCAAAAACTGAATTAACGTTTGGTCAAGAGGTGTGGAAGAATCTATCAGCCAGTAATCTATCTGATTTTCCAGGCATGTTTTTTTGAATTGATCAATAAAGCGGTTTATTTCTGCCAGATACCGGTCTTTTATCGTCTTTGGGTCTGCCAGTATCTTTCTATCATCTTCCATCGATTCGAAATAAGTAATCGTTTCAAACGGGAAAGTGAGTTCATAAGGGTCCAGAATGTGAAATAATAATACTTCGTTCTTTTTAAAATGGAAATATTTTAATTGCCGTATAATTTCTTCCCTATTATCAAAAAAATCAGATATGATGATAATTAATGAACGATGGCGGATCTTTTCAGCAAATTCTTTAAGAACGGCGCCGATATTGGATGCACCACCAGCCTCTAATCCTTCAAGTGTTTTGATTATCGCATAAAAATGGGAAAGTCTCGACCGCGGAGGCACATACTGCTTCATGCCTTCGCGGAAACAAACCAATCCCACAAGATCGGACTGCCTTAGCAGCAGATACGAGAGAGAGGCCGCAAGGGTAATTGCATACTCAAGTTTGCTTACCCCTTTTGACTTATATCCCATAGAACCGCTGGCATCGACAAAGAGGTAGCTTTTAAGATTTGTTTCTTCCTCGAATTGTTTTACATAATATTTATCAGTCTTTGCCTGTACCTTCCAGTCAATATGTTTTATCTCATTGCCGGGAGAATACTCTTTATGCTCAAGGAATTCGATGCTGGAACCGGTGTAAGGACTTTTATGAATGCCGGACATTACCGCATCCGCTACCAGCCTTGCGCGCAATTCCATATTCGCAATCTTTGAGAGTGTTATTGGATCGAAAGGATTTTCAGGCATTTTTTAGAAGTAGTCTATAGTATGCAGTCGGCAATCCACAGTCTTCAGCCGGCAAATTGCCGATTGAGGACTGTGGTTTGTGGACTGCGCGATGTGAGGAATCTTAAGATTCCTCACTTTGGTAGAGCGGTTGAGGCTATATTGCGCCGTGTTTCATTCATTCTTTTATGGCGTCAACCAACTGGTCGATAATGTGAAGGGTTGTTTTCCCTTCGGCTTCTGCATGAAAATTCGTGATAATGCGGTGTTGTAATATGGACTTTGCAAGCTTGCGAACGTCGCTGCATGTCGCTGCATACCTGCCATCCAGTATTGCCCTGGCCTTACCGCCAAGGATAAGATATTGCGACGCACGGGGGCCTGCCCCCCAGCTAATCCATTTTTTAATAAAATCAGGCGCCTCCGAATCGTTTGGCCTGGAAGCGCGAACCAATCTTACGGCATAGTCAAGCACATGATCAGCAACGGGCACCCTGGTAACCAATTCCTGAAGATGTATTATTTCTTCGGGACTGAATACCTTAGAAACACAGGGTTTAAAAGCAGATGTGGTGGTTCTCACAATTTCTATTTCCTCCTCCCTGGAAGGATACTCTACATTAATCTGAAACATAAACCGGTCAAGTTGTGCTTCAGGCAGAGGATAGGTGCCTTCCTGTTCAATGGGATTCTGGGTAGCAAATACCATGAAAGGGGGATCAAGTTTATAGGTAGCGCCGCTTGCAGTCACTTTGTTTTCCTGCATCGCCTGAAGGAGGGCAGCTTGCGTCTTTGGAGGTGTGCGATTAATTTCGTCCGCAAGCAAAATATTGGAGAAGATAGGGCCTTTAATAAATTTGAAAAACCTTTTTCCCGTATCGTGATCCGTCTCTAAAATATCTGTGCCTGTGATATCCGCAGGCATGAGGTCTGGCGTAAACTGTATACGATTAAACTTCAAATTCAAAACATCTGCTAACGTACTTACCAGTAATGTCTTCGCAAGGCCTGGAACTCCCACAAAAAGACAATGCCCTTTGCAAAAAAGGGCAACGAGAAGTTCGTCAATAACGTCTTCCTGACCGATAATGACCTTTGCAATTTCCTTTTTAATCCTTGTACGGCCGTTTACTATCTTTTCAATTGACTGGAGGTCGGATTTTTCTATTTCAAGGGGTGCCATAAAGAATGATATTTTCTATAAAGGTAATGGCCGCCATGTTCTCTGTTCAAGAACTATATGTTTATTATTTATCGGCTTAAGACACGGTAGCAATTCTACCAGGGTAGGGGGCGAAGCATTTGCCAGTTTAGGTACGAACGCATTTATGACAATTTATGGCAAATGCTTCGCCCTTACAGTTTGTATAAAGAAAAAAAAGAGCGTCGGTGTCGAAGCTGCTCAGATAAGCCCAAAACTGAGCGATATACTACCAAGGCTTTTCCCCGGCACCAACGCCCTATTATTTTTACCAAAAATCAGTTTAATTGTGAATGAAAATTTTTAATTTATCTGCCTTTCCTTTAATGCGCCTGCAACATCTTTCTCTCCAACAACATGCCCATGGCCTTTGCGCTTCTTTCCGGAGAGGGGTATACGGGATAATGCCGTTCTTCCAATAACCGTTTTATCTTCGTGGCGAAAACTCCGCCAACGGTACACACAACAGCGGGTTTCCCCGATGCCTTCATTGTCTCATCAATAACGGATACAATTTTCTCAGACATCCCTTTCGGCGACATAAGCGGTATAATAATAACCGCGTCATATTCATCGCTTTCGACCATACAAGTTTGCAAAACAACGCGATAATCATCATCGCACGCGCTTCCCGTTAAGTCTACCGGATTATTCACAACGTAAAACTTAGCGAATTTCTCCTTTAATTTCTCCTTTAATTCAGGCGAAGGAGGCGTCACTTCCAAACCGTTTTGGGCGCAATAATCCGCCACAATAACGCCAAAGCCCCCTCCATTTGTTACGATTAATATTTTGTTACCCATGGGAGGGGATTGCATGGAAAGGGCCTTTATCCCGTCAATAAATTCTTCAAGGCCATTTGCCTCAATAATGCCTGCCTTCAGAAATGCCGCTTTATATATTTCATAGTTTCCTGCAATTGCTCCGGTATGCGATTTAGCAGCCGCTACCCCTGCAGCGCCCTTTCCTACTTTCAACGCTACAATAGGTTTTTCCCTGGAACAGGCTTTTGCGGCTTCAATAAACCGTCTTCCGTGATCAACCGATTCCATATAAATGGCTACAACTTTTGTATGATGGTCTTCCTTTAAAAACGGCAAAAGATCGGACTCTCCCACATCCATCCGGTTTCCGTAATTCACCATTTTAGCGATACCTATTCCCTCCTGGGCCGCTAAATCCAATACAGTGATGGCAAATGCCCCGCTTTGCGAAAGAATTGAGAGGGCGCCTCTTTTTGGTTTAGTAATCCTTTCCCATGACAAGAAAGATGTGGTAAAGTTCGCATAATTATCTAAAACCCCCAGGCAGTTGGGGCCTATAATGCGAATATTATTTTCAAGCGCAACTTTCCGGATATCCTCTTCCATTTGAATACCCTCTGCGCCCATTTCGCGAAATCCCGCACTGATTATTACGGCATAATGGACTCCCTTCTGCGCCTGCTGCTTCACGATTTCCAATACAAACGAAGCCGGTATTGCAATAACGGTAAGCGCAATTTCCTCAGAAATATCAGACAGTGCAGGAAAACATTGTAAGCCAAAAACTTCCCTATATTTTGGGTTTACGGGATAAATTCTTCCGGCAAAACCCATATCTAGAAGATTTTTCAGTATAATTCCAGGCACACTGCCGGTTTTTTCCGTAGCACCGATAATGGCAACCGATGAGGGATTAAAAAAAACGTCCATGCACATTTTCTCCACCATGCCCGTGTATGGCTATGGGATATGGATTCTTTTAAATAAATTCGTTTTGAAAAAAATAATGACTGGCAGGTAGGGAAATGAATATGTTTTTAAAATGTCCGTTTAGGGATGATTATTTAGAAAACCACAGGAAGACAATTGTGCCTAAGAGAGTAATCCAGAAACCAAAAAGCCACTTAAGCAGGTCGATTTTAGCAATATAGATTTTGCCTGATAGTTCAAGCTTGGAATTTTCAATTTTGCCTTCAAGTTCACTTTTTGTTCGATCGATTTTGCCTTCAAGGTCACTTTTTGTTCGGTCGATTTTGTCTCCAAGTTCACTTTTTGTTCGGTCGATTTTGCCTTCAAGTTCATTTTTTGTTCGATCGATTTTGCCTTCAAAGTCACTTTTTGTTTGGTCGATTTTGCCTTCAAGTTCACTATTTGTTTGGTCGATTTTGTCTTCAAGTTCACTTTTTGTTCGATCGATTTTGTCTTCAAGTTCACTTTTTGTTCGATCGATTTTGTCTTCAAGTTCACTTTTTGTTCGATCGATTTTGCCTTCAAGTTCACTCTTTGTTTGGTCGATTTTGCCTTCAAGTTCACTTTTTGTTCGATCAATTTTAACACCAAGCGCGTTTCTCGTTTTTTCACCGTCAATTTTTAGCAACTCAATGTCTGCTTTGGTTGCACCGTCTCCCCTGTAAGCCTCAATGAACTCGATAAGATCCCGGGCTTCATCTTCGCCAATTTTTGGTTCCAGTTTTTTTATAAGGTCATATGATTTAAACATGGATTTATAGATAGCAAAAATAGTACAAAAAAGCAACGAGAAAGCAACTATTCAGCGTAAAACGATACACGGCTCGTTCCCAAACAGATACTTCACTATGTTCAGTACAAGGTTTGGGAACGAGTTGCGCTCTGATCTCCGGGTAATTTAATAAATTACGCTGAATAGTTACACGAGAAAAATAACAACGCATACAAACCTCACCAACGACATCTTTTACTCCCTGGTTTTTTCTTCAATCTTTTCGAGTAATTCCCTGGCGACCTTATCATCAGGTGCAAGCGTTAGCGTGTTTTCCAATGCCTCCTTCGCCAGATCATATTGTTCCCTATTATAATAAACAACGCCAAGTATCCTGTGTGCATCGATTGATTTTTTATCTATTTGTATTACTCTCTGGCACTCGTGCACTGCATTTTCCCAGTCGAAATTTTTCAGGTAAATATCTGCAAGTAGCAAATAAATATTTACATAACCATGCTCCGGGTAGGCCATATTAAACTCGCGTAAAAGGGTTTCTGCCCGGTCATGCTGCTGTAAATCAACATATTCCCCCGCTAAATTGTGTGTATAAATGGGATTCTCAGGCGCCAATGACACGGCCTTCTGAGAATATCGGACGGCCTCATCATATTGTTGTTTTTTTTTATAAATAACGCCAACATTATTATAGTAGTCTGCAACGGAAGGATTCCGTTCAATGAGTTTTTTGTAACAATCCAAAAGTTCTTCATATTTTCCCGCAGACAAACAGGCATTTGTTAAATTCTCCAGGTAAACTTGTCCGTTCTGACTAAGTTCCAGCGCCTTTTTGAAACTTTCAATCGCTTTATCCGGCATGCCTTTTTTAAGAAAAATCGCACCTAAGTTATTATAATACACAGGTTCTGCAGGATTTATTTCAACCGCCTTTTCCGCAAAATAGAGTGCCTTCTCCATCTCCCCTTTTTGTAAATAAATATTGGTCAATCGCTCTAAATAGGTGACGGTTGCTGGCCGAATCAAATACGCCTGATAGAATTCCTCCAGTGCGCGATCCGTATTCCCCTTATTGAGATATAAAAACCCAAGATTGCCGTGAAATTGCGCCTGAAACGGGTCCATTTCTATCGCTTTGCTATAAAAATCAATCGCCTGATCAATCGTAGGCCGATTAAATTTTTCCGCTAACATCTGATAAATCATGCCAAAATGAAAAAAACCTACAAAATGTTCCGGAATAACCTTTAAAGAATTACCCGCATGGACAAATGCCTTTTGTATCCATTTCTCATCATTTGTATTTGATGCTTTTTGTAAATATACTTTGCATAATTCGTCACGATACGTGGTTTCATAAGGGTTGAGAAGGACTGCCCTGTTGATAAAGAACAGTCCTTTATCAACCATCAGTGCTGAATTTTCTCTCTCAGAATAATTCAATATCCTTCTGCCATATTCAAAATTCATATCCGCCTTGTATATACGCAAAACAAATAAGGTGATAAAACCCAACATGGCAAGTATCGATACACAACAAATCCACTTAAAACAGATTTTGCCAGGGGAAGGGACATTCTCTTTCTTTTGAAGGATTTTTTTTTGCTTTAACTGCGCTTCTTCGCCCGCGCCATTTCCTTCGGCGGTATTTATTTTTATTATCGAAATACAAAGCCCCATCATCACCCAGAAAAGCGTCACAATGGGGGTGTTTCCAAAGCTAAATTGATTCTGAATGAGATAGCAAACTATTCCGGATGAAAGCCCTAATATAAGGATCTTATCCCGATTGTTTAATCTCCTGTAATTCCTGCCAACATATACCCCAAAGGCAGTCAACAGCCACACATACGTTCCCAAACCCAGGATGCCCCGGGTGACGGCAGTATCAAGGATATCATTATGGATTCTATCCTGACGGGGAAACTGAAATCCATTATCCTCTTCTAAAACAGAAAATACCTTTGCCAGATTTTTTTGAAAAACAATCCCTATGGTATCTGGACCAATGCCAAGGGCCGGATAGTCCTTTATGATTTCAACAGCCGCCAGATATTGAAAAATCCTGGAAAAGGAGGATCCTGTAACAGAAAATTTTCCGGCAATCCATGGCCTTGGCTTCCGGGATATACTTTTTTCTTCCGCCTCTTTATCAATAAAAAAATCTGACGAATCCTTTTCATTTTGCACATCAGCAGCAAAATGTTTAATAAATGACGTTTCAGGCTTCACATTAAAGAATATCCCTATAATAAAGAATGAAACAACAAGTATTAAGAATGGATACCTTTCGGTAGATCGTTTTATAAAAATGAAAAAGAGAAACGGTACGATCCCGCCAAGAAGCGCTACAAAACATGCCCTGGTATTGGTAAGCCAAAAGGCGATGTATATGATCACCGATACTACATAAAAACTCCAGATGGCATATCGATTGTTAATGAAAATACCATCTTTGCCCTCTTTCTCTTTAAAGCCTATGAAAAATAAAGAAACGACCACGGGCAGTACCATAACAAGCTGCGCTGCAAAGAATACAGGATTTCCAAATGTTGAAAATACCCGGGGGCCACTGCTGCTCCATGTAAAATAATCCACACCGCATCGCTGAAAAATCCCATAAATTGAAGAAATTAACGCGCAAACGGCCATAGATATCAAAAGCATATAAAGCCTTGTACGCGTAGTGATGAAATGTATTGTGACGTAAAAAAGAAATATATAGCAGAGTGTGGCCGCCAGCCCTTCAAAACGCTTGTAGGTACCGAAAAGGCTCATAACCGGATTTATAGATACCGTTGTTGCAATGATAAAGATTGCTATATAGGCAAGAATAGGCGTGTTTATCGAGACATGCGAAAATGAAAAATCATGTTTGACTGTTAGTAAGATTGTCCAGATTACGAGCGTAGCTATTGAAAAAAAATATAAAGCCGCGACCTTGCTAAGGTCAAAAACGCTGTAGAGGCGTATATCAAAAAACAGGGGAATAATGACAACTGCAGCAAGCAATAGACCTATTATTGCTTTCTCGCAGTAGTTTGATATGGATTTGGGTATAGTAATCATTTTACTATGTTTCTTTCAAAAGATTAAATACGAAGCTTACAAAATACTACTAATTTTTTGTCTTTTTGCAACAAATTATAAAAAACCGGCTTAAATAGTGAAACGATTTCATTTCATTTCGACTCTTTCCGGTACTTCTTTGTTTTGGAATGGTTTTGAGGTTCTTGCATTTGCAGGCAGGGGGTATCCCATTTTCTCTCCGGCAATAGGACAACAACGGGGGATTTTTCGTTTTTGGGGTAGTTGGTAGTGTTCTCTGCATTCTTCTGATCTTCTGGTTCTGCCGGGCATGGCATTAGTACCTTATTGGTAATTTCTTTGCACACTTCCATTCGTCAGTGCGTGCTTTTTGGCAAAATGTTTAATTGTCCCTTCTGTAGTCAGCAATCTGTCGTCGTCAAATTGCAGATTGAGAATTGAGGACTGCAGATTGTTTTCGTGTTTGTTTAGTTTCTGGCTATGCCGGATTAGGAATGTGGGTGCTATATAAATAAATGCCTTCCATAATCTACAATCAAAAATTATACACCAGGCTGATACCAATCAAGTGGAGATCACTATCATACTTTCCACTCGCGCTGGTGGCACTATTTACCAGGGAGTCAGAGGGATTGTCATCAAGGGAATTGTTTTTACTCCTGCCTTCGAGCCGCTGATAACCATATGCTATGTCGATTCTGAATTGTTTGAATTTAATATTGGTTCCGAGGGTAATAAGATGTGTATTGGCATCGGGGACAATGGGGTCAAAAGTTTTGTCGGGTACAGGGTTTCCACTGTACAGGTAACCTGCAAGCAATGCAAATGTTTTATTTATCTGATATTTGGCGCCAAGATTTACTGAATAGGTATCTTTCCAATCTTTTTCGGTAACGGATGTTTTACTGCCGGCAACCGGCTGATCAAGATTTATCTTTAATTCGTCAAAGGAAGACCAACCTTCCCATCTCAAACCAGTTTCCAGCGTAAGACGGTCTATGCCTCTATAGGTAATTCCCACATGAGCCTGTTGCGGAAGTGTCAGGTCTGCATTGCCTCCGGTATTTTGAAATAGTGTGCTGATTAGTGAAGGGGTACCGTTGGGAAGGTCAAAATCGGCGTCGCCATCAATATCAACCTCGATTTTGCTGCGGTACGATGTACCGATGGAAATATCTTCGTTAATGTCGTAGATAAAGCCAAGATTATATCCAATGCCATCACCATCTCCGTCAAATTGTTGTCCGGCGTCGGATAGCCCGTAGGGAGACAGATTTATCTGTTTCTCTAAAGTAGTATCGAGCAGAACGTAGTTAACTCCTGCCGCGAATGCGATATTTGGCATTATCTGATATGAAACCACGGGGTTTATATTAAAGGTTTGTAATTCTGAATTGGTAGCTATATACCTTCCTTCCCAATCATCACCCCAGTCAATTCCCAATCCAAAAGAGTTAAAGACGCCCAGTCCGGCGCTAACCTTATCATTGAACTTATGGGTGATAAAAACCGTGGAGGGGAAAAACACGTCTTCTTCTGTTTTAAAAGTCTTTCCGGATAAATCACTTCTAAATTCATTAGAAGGCAAAAGCACGGTCGTCCCAGCTTCTATCTGTGTCCCGTCGAGTTTATTAATCAATGCAGGATTAAAAAAGATAGCCGACGGGCTATCAGAGTTGGCAATTACGGCATTTGCCTGTCCGAGTGCGGTAGCCCCTTGGGTAAAGATCGCGAAGCCGGAACCATACGCGTTTGGAATGATACAAATGACAAACAATACACAGAGAGGAACAGCTATTCCTTTCAATAATCCTTTTCGACTCATAGTAAACATCCTCCTGTTTGAGATAAGAAATGAAATGCAAAGGTTCAAGTGTGATAACGTGCCTATATAATCAAATCTAAATATCATTATCAATCAAAAAAAAATTAACACGAAAACTGCCCTTTTGTTAAAGGTTATTGCAGAGTATTAATACTCTGCAATAACCTGTTAAATGCGTCTATATAAAATTATTATTCAAATTAAGTGGTATTTAGAGTACAAATAACGCATGAAAAAACTTTTATTAATAAATCCAGTAGGTCGCAGAAGTGGTTATCTCCTGAGCAAATTTTCCACCTTTCCTCCATTAGGTCTGGCCTATGTAGCCGCAGTGACTCCCTCAAATTGGAATGTTAAAATTGTAGATGAAAATTTTGATAAGTTTGTGTTTGAAGAAGCGGACCTGGTGGCTATCACTGCCTTTACTACTACGATTAGCCGTGCTTACGAAATTGCACGTATGTATCGTGAACGAAAAACAAAGGTGGTTATGGGGGGAATACACGTCTCGATGCTTCCGGACGAGGCGCTACAGTATGCTGATGCGGTATTAATTGGTGAGGCGGAAGGTATATGGGAAAGGGTGATTAACGATTTTGAAAATAATCGTCTGTCCTCAAAATATGTAGGCGTTCAAATGGACTTAACCACGTTTAAAACCACTCCCCGTCATGATCTCCTGCACCCTGACTATTTCTGGCATTCTGTGCAGACTTCGCGCGGATGCCCGTTTAATTGTTACTTCTGCTCGGTATCTAAGCATCTTGGTAAAGCATATCGCCAACGTAAGCCCCAGGAGATACTGAATGAACTTGAGGAGATAAAGGGAAAATATATAACCTTTGTGGACGATAATCTGATTGGTTATACCACGGAGAGTAAAGTCCGGGCTATGGAATTGTTTAAGGGCATGATCCAGCGGAAATTACATAAAAGGTGGTGGATGCAGACCTCTATTAATGCAGCAGATGATGAGAGAGTAATTGAACTGGCAGCCCAATCCGGATGCTTGTATGTGTTTATCGGTTTTGAGACCATCAGCCAGGGAATGCTAAAGGACATGAAAAAAGGGATTAATCTGAAGATTGGCGTGGAAAATTATAAAAAAGTAGTTGATCGTTTTCACAAGTACGGAATAGGGGTATTAGGGGCATTTATAATTGGCAATGATAATGAATCCCCCACATATTACAAGGCATTGGCTAAGTTTTTGGTTCACTCGGGGATTGATGTTGTTCAGATAAGCATACTTACTCCACTCCCTGGTACCCAGTTGATGGAGCAATTGCAAGGGGAGGGCGGATTAATTTATCAAAACTTCCCACAGGATTGGGATAAATACCGCTTCTCTTATCTGGTACACCGGCCACAAGGGGTAGAGATAGATACCGTTTACATAGGCAACAACTATATCAAGAATCGAATATATTCTTTTCCTGCATACCAGTATCGCCTTCTGAAATCATTCCTTAACTTAAAGAATATAACGAATTTCTATGCTGTCTACAGATTCAACCATGGCTATAAAATGGGCTGGCTAAACTCCCATTATTATCGAAAATATCCTGCCATTTTTAAATTCAATCCTTGATCTTTAATAGCTTAGGAGGTTAATACATGCAGGACAAAGAATATTTGATGGAAAATGATGAAGAGGCTTTGCGTCTGGACATAAAAACAGATACAAGCGTTGTTGAGAAACAGGCCCTCTGGGCAGGTATAGAGACAGGGATGCGTGTAGCTGATATTGGCTGTGGTTCTGGAAAAACAACCTCTATACTTCATAAATTGGTTCAACCTGATGGTGTGGCAATAGGCGTGGATGGCGCGGAAAAAAGAATTGAATATGCTAAAGAACGTTACGGTGTCAAAAGAATAGAATTTATATGTAAAGATATACCGGAACCCCTCAACGACCTGGGGGTGTTTGACTTTGTATGGGTCCGCTTTCTTCTGGAATACTATCGTTTGAATAGTTTCAATATCGTTAAGAATATATCCGAAATTGTAAAACCCGGGGGTATTTTATGTCTGATTGATCTTGACCATAATTGCTTAAACCATTTTGGTCTTTCTCCAAGGCTGGAAACGACCCTCTTCGCTATAATGAAATATTTAGAAGAAAAGGCAGATTTTGACCCTTACATGGGGAGAAAGCTTTATTCTTTCCTGTATGATCTTGGTTATCAGGATATAAACATAGATGTTGCCTCACATCACCTGATATTTGGGGAATTAAAGGATACCGATGCCTTCAACTGGATGAAAAAATTTGAAGTTGTCTCAGGAAAGATAAATTTCCATTTTAAAGAATATGAGGGGGGGTATGGAGAGTTTTTGGATGAATTTAATGAATTTTTTACTAATCCCAGAAGATTTACCTACACGCCGGTAATTTGTTGCCGTGGACGTAAACCTATGGCTTAGTTAAATAGCCAATCATGTTTTTTGAAAGACTAAAGTGTTACAAGGTTTTTCATTATGCCGTTAACCTACCCCTGGCCTTCCCAGCAGGGGAATTTGAGAAGAGCCACCTTGGGAGAAGATTAATGGGGGAGAGTCTTTGGACGTTTCTCTTTTAAAACCTAAGATGGCATAGCCAGAACCAAACAAGCACGGAATACGAAACAAATTCTAATGACAACTGGAAATTGTCTTTGTAGTGCGACGAGGTTCATCGCCAAAGTAGTCAATGGAGCAGAGGGTCTAATTCTGCACCCAAAAGCCAGCTAACAATGCAATTGCACACGAATTGTTAATCTGCGTTTTTTGGAAATTTGGAAATTTAGTTACTGCTTGTTCAGACTGTAATAGCGGAAAATCAAACAAGATCATTAATAATTTGTAGGTACAACTAAACTAATGGAGACGTGATGCCAACTATCTCTATGTTTTACGGAATCATTATCAGGATGTATTGTTCTCCGAGAGAACATAACCCTCCGCACGTCCACGCATATTATCAAGACTACAAGGCCATTATTGATATTTGTGCATGTGAGGTATCAGAAGGTAAGTTGCCACCAAAACAAACGAAACTTGTTTTGGCATGGGCTGAAATTCATAAGGAAGAACTTTTAGCTGATTGGGAATTAGCATCAAAAGGCGAACTTCCTTTCCCAATCGAACCTTTAAAATAAGGAGGAAATCTATGTATTTATCGGTAATAAGCGTAAAGCCATTAGATGGGTGTAAGCTTTTGATTAAATTTGAAAATGAGGAAGAAAGAATTTTTGACGTCTCACCGTATTTTAACATAGGTAAATTTGCAGAATTAAAAGATATTTCCCTGTTTAACACTGTAACTGTCAAGTTTGATACGATAGAATGGGCAAATCATTTGGATATTGATCCAGAAGTATTGTATGAAAAAAGTATTAAAGTAGAAACTCAACACATAACAAATCAGTCGAGGTGACGCCTTTATCACGCACGGTTTCTGAGTTTCTGGATTCTTTGTTTATGTTATTTTTTTTCATAGTTTTCTACGCCTGTACGGCCACCTCACTTTAGTCGTTATTTCCCCTGTTATAATAACTAATAAATGCCTCTATAACATTTTTGTCAAAATGTATTTTACCCTCCTCTTTTAAAA
Source organism: uncultured Candidatus Kuenenia sp. (assembly GCF_900696675.1). Taxonomy (NCBI): domain Bacteria; kingdom Pseudomonadati; phylum Planctomycetota; class Candidatus Brocadiia; order Candidatus Brocadiales; family Candidatus Brocadiaceae; genus Candidatus Kuenenia; species uncultured Candidatus Kuenenia sp. The sequence goes on from NZ_CAADGZ010000020.1 coordinate 24,286, forward strand.
GCTGAAACGCTATATCAATGGGCATCGGGTCCCGGTAATGACGTTTTGATGTGATAGCTTCAAAAAAGTCCGCCACCGCGATTATTTTGGCTCCCAGGGGAATATCTTCTCCCTTAATACCTTTTGGATAGCCGCTTCCATCGATCTTTTCATGATGGCACTCTGCAATGTAGGGAACCTCCGTATAAATGCCCTCAAAGTTTATCTGTTCTAATATTTTCCTGGTTTTTGTCGTATGCGTTTCTATCTCATTACGCTCTTCGATGTCCAGTTTCCCCTCTTTCTTTAAGACAGAGTCTTTGATGCCTATCTTGCCATAATCATGCAGTAGCGCGGCCACTCTGATCATTTCGCAATAATCCTTTGGCATATTTAATTCATTGCAGATGCCCAGGGCATATTCTGTAACCTTTTCAGAATGTCCGGCCGTCAGGGAATCGCGGGCATCGATACTGGCGGCCAGAACCAGAAGTATGGACTTGAATTGTCGTTCCTTCGCCTCGATAAGAGTGGCATTATGAATGCTTATCCCGATTTCTGAAGCAATACCCATTAACAAACTTATATCACTCTGGCGGAATGGTTTTTTTGTCTTTATATTATCTACAACGAGGACCCCTAACGAATTTTTCTCGTAAACTATGGGGCAACAGATAAATGACTTGGTCCCCATTTTTTTAGCCAAATCCAAACTGTGCGGGGAAAGGGTAGTCTCTATTTCAGTAATATCATTTATCAAAAAGGGTTTTTGTTCACGAAAGGAAACGACAAACACCCCTTTTGATGGGGGTCTGTTTAAACGGAAACAGGTATTCTTCAGCACGCTTAACAATTCATCTGTATATCCGAAACCTGTGCGAAAGACCAGTCTCGTTTTATCCTGATTTGCCAAAAGAATCAAACCACGATCATAATCAAGTCTTTTCTCAAAAACTTGTATGACGTTTGACAGAATACCATCAATCTCCATCTGCTTGCTAACGGCCATGCCCATTTCGTTTATCATAAGGGCGTTGTTATAATTCACATCAACCTGTTCCAAAAGCTTATCGGACGAATCTCTCAGGCTGTTTATAGCTGCATTTAATTCCCTTTTTTCGATGATTCCAGCATAGAGGGTTAATAACAAAACAGCAAAAACGGAAATTGGAAAAACCGTTATCGGCGTTATCCATGGATGCATGAAATAAGAACTAAGGCACGCTGCTGCAAAAAATATGATTGCGTAATTTCTTATTTTTTTCCAAAAAGATGATGGTGATTCTTTCCATGAAACTATATAACGGCAAACATTCCCCCCTTTGAATAGGCATTCCGGATGTTCTATTTTTGGTAATCTGTAGTTAAACATTATTGCCACAGCTTCAAAGTACCCAATTCTGTTTTCACATTGGAATGGTTTTTCGCTGACACCCTCATTCGGAACAACCGTAATTTCTACTTTATTGGTTCCTCTTTTTGTTGATTTATAGATTGCCGATTTAGTGAAATTATGAGCGTACTTCCCTGCTATCTCATAGGCTTTTGCCGGACCAACAAGGCCAAGGACATACTGTCTCATTATTCCTATAGCTTCCGGTGATGCCGCATACCTGCCTGCTTCACGGGCAATATTTTTATTTCCCGTTAGTTTTACCAGCCTTTCGTAAAAGAGGTCTACCTGCTCCTGAGTAAACCAGTGACCTTCGTCAGTAACCTGGTAAGATTCCATTCCGGCATAGTTTAAAAGTTCACCTACATTTATATAACTATAGTTTCTTTTAATAAGCTTAATATAAGTATCTATTATACGGCTGTTATATAAAGGCCTATTGTCTATCTTTGGCGTTTTCATAGATATTTAGATTGCAGACAGTATGCTTTGCGTAAATAGAAGTGGAGTGAAAATTGCGTTTTTACGTTTATCAGGAATATCAAAAGAAAAAATGTGCGCTACCTACAACCTTGTTTAATGAAGAGATTTGCATTCATCCCGAGTTATAATCAAAGTTTTTAAATAAATTATCAAAGAAGGGATTTACCCAAAATTTGCGCTATTCTTAAATCTATCCTTTTGAACACGACTAAATAAACCCTCCATGAACTCAAAGTACTGATCCGTATACTGCATATTCAGTATCCACAAATTATACACCTTATCATAAGGTATTGACTGCTCTTCAGCATAGCTGACAGGGTAAAGGAGTATCGGGATTTTTTCCTGCTCATAGTAGTTTGATAGCTTATGCAGGCAGGAATAAAGGGCATCGCGGGGAACATCTTCAGACTCCAGCACTATAATATGAATGCAATTGGTCAGGTCTGACATGTTCAGCCCTGTGTCAGAGATGTTTAACATGATAAAAGCCTTAAGGATACCCTCTTTCTTCAGAGAGAAGAGTCTCCGTTCCCTCTTAAAACCAAGCCGTTGATATTCTTTGCTGAGTTCGTCACTATCAAGCATACTTTGCTCCAAATCCAGGGCGTGTATCATAAGACCTCCGGACGTATATTCATAAAAGCTTTCAAGCTCCGTAAGGTCTTCCGGTTGCACTTTCGTAAGCGACCACAAAGCTGACATTTCTACTTGATTTGCATTTTTATGATGATGAAAATAGGCAAAAGGATCGATGGAAGACCCTTTAGGGTCATGTATCGATTCCGTAACTCCACCAAATACCCTATGAGGAAAACGGTTGTCTGGCCTGAAGTAGCAAATAACATAGTTCATGTGTGTTGAATAGAGGCGGTGGAAATCGTTTATATACCGCTCAACCTGGCTCAACACAACAAGACCCGCCATGCTGTCACTTGACCTGCTCGCGGCATGGTGGTGAAGCAACCACGTATTCTCATAAAAACGGAGTATAGATATATGTCCATGAATTATCCCATTACTCTGATAAATGAAATGCCTTGCTATACCAGGATTTTTTATGTACAGCTTCTCATACGTCTCTTTAAACCGTTCCTTATTGTTATGCATAAGGGCATATTTCCCTGGATATACAAAACCCGTCTCAAAAAAGAACTTCCACAGGGCATCCAGGTCCACCCAGTTGCAGGCGTAGGTTTTTTTGTTCGCTACATGATGCAGAATGCCTGAAAGCCTTCCCTGATCATGAATATCCATATCCAGAAAAGCAATACCACACCTTACAAACATTGTGCTGTCTTTGGTTCTGGCTGTATTCCTGTAAACAACCTGTGCCTTGCACTTGAGCTTAAAACCATCTGCAAATTCTATAAAAAGTTCAGGCACGATTATACCCGGCAGAAGTATGGAATTGTAGTAATACTCCTTCACAGATAAACCCGAACCTGCCAGGTCTTCAACCTCCAGATTGATCATCTTACTGGTTAAGGGATGCAGGAAAATGATATTGGGCGAAGGTATCAGTTTGTGCCTTGAACTACGGTATTTTTTAGGTTTAAACCTGCGCATCTGTTTGTCAATGGATTCTAGTATGAATGACCTCGTTTTCTGACCATCGGTTTGTCTGGTGATTCTGCATGACCCTGAATAAAAAGTATCCTGTTCGTCTTTAAAAACTATATAGACGGGGCATTCAGGATTTACCCAATAGAAGGATTGAGGCGGTACTGTTGATACTTCTACGCAGAATGAAACAGCGCCAAAATCCAAAAGACGTCCGGAAAAAACTGTACCGTTTTGAATGAAATCAACCTGAACGCCTTCACATGAATACCTTTTTACCCGCTGATGTCCGAGTTCATAGCAGGTATCAGGGAGAGAGAAACGTATTCCTTCCTCGCGTATAGCCATCACATCAGTTTTAATACGAATAAGTTTTTCTCCCTCAGTAAGAAAAATATCGAGGAATTCATAGGCATTTAGCTTCAGTCCTTTTGGTCGAAGCCAAATGCAGTCGAAACTATCGTCAAGGCACGGTTTAGGCCTGGCTTGAAGGGATATGATATTGTTGTATTTCAAATGCTTGAAATTTATAAGGATGGTGCCGGACTGGAAGTGAATATAGTTCAAAATGTTGATCAAATGTTTTTTGCTGACCGTCTTCCAGTCTCCCGGCTGATTGTCCAGGCGGATGTTTTGAGCTAGTTGAATAATCTCTTGAAGGCTAACCACTTTTCACCTCAATCCCATGTTGTCCCGGTTCAGTAATTGCGAATGAGTACCAGCGTTTTGCATTTTGTTTAAGAAAGGAATGTTCGCTTATTTCCCTTCTGAAAAGACTTGTCTGTATGTTGTCGCATAACATCGGCAGGGTGGATAATGGGGTGCGTAATTATTCTTTTCCCGTGGGCTAGCTTGTTATCAGCAACGTAATTATTGCGCAAACCAGGCCTTAGGGTCAGATTGAAGGTAAAGTATCTCAGTAATCATATTTTCAATCAATAAATTGATATTGGCATTATAGTCGAGATACTTTAAAGAAGTTTTTATTCTCTCTAAAATCTTAAACAGGGTCTTTTCTGACATAGATTTACTTTTCGCTATCAAGGCATCCTTCCAGTCATCGTAATAGAGAAGAAAATGCTCCCCGCCTGCTTTACAAATAAGTATGTCCCGGTAATACATCAAAAACAGCAAAAAGAGTTCTTTTACATGCGATCTTTTTTCCTCCAACACTTCCATGTCCTGTATATTCCATTCATTTAATAGCTCTTTGGAAAAGGTCAGATTATCCTTCAAACCTACTTCAAAAAGTTTTTCTGCAAGCCAATGTTTCTTCTCCAAAGCGTTCGCCTCCATAAACATTGCAGCTCTTTTAAGGCTGCCGCCGGAGATTAAAGCAAGTTGTCCGGCCAGTTGTTTATCTAATTGGAACCGGTCAGTGAATATATTCTCCATTGCTTTTAGTGATAGCGGAGAGAACCTCACTACCTGGCATCTTGACTTTATCGTTTCGCTGACAGATTCCAAAGAAGTTACTATTAATAATATAATGGCATATAATGGCGGTTCTTCTAATGTTTTCAGCAAGCAGTTAGAGGCTTCCTCATTCATCTTGTCCGCATCTTCGACAATGACAATTTTGTGCTTTGATTCTAAAGGTTTTACAAAAAGAATTTCCTGCAGATATTTTAATTGTTCTAATTTAATTACACGATGGTTTTTCTCTGGTAACAGAAAAAAGATATCCGTAAAATTACCGGCATCAATCCTTTTACATATATTGCAATTGTCACACGCGCCGTCGATTTTGCCCGATTGACAAAATATCTTCTTTGCCAACTCCCTTGCAAACAACATCTTGCCAATCCCTTCCTGGCCGGCAAAGATGTAAGCATGCGCTAAACGTTCATTTTTAAGGGCATTTTTAAATAAAGATAAAACCTGCTCCTGGCCAATTATTTTCGCAAAAGACATAAAACCCTTAAATGAAGGCAAAGAAATTGAAAATTATCCATTGTCCATTTACCGCCGCACCTATTCTTCTTCGTCTTCATCCTCGTCCGCCTCTTCGTCTTCGTCATCCTCCTCCTCTTCCGTCTCAAGTGTTGCTAAGATATCACCTACTTTTACCACATCACCTTCTTGTACATGAATTTCAACTAACCTTCCGGTAATTGGTGCATTTATGTTGAAGGTCGTCTTATCCGTAATCATTTCAACAAGATCTTCACCTTCTTCAACCGCCTCATCTTCATCCACATACCAAAAAGAAACTGTTGCCTCATCCCCATTACCCTCTATTTCCGGCAACTCCACATCAACTTTCATAGTTATTCTCCTAAAAATCGTGAGACAAAAAAAGCTTTTAAAAATCAGTTTATTCCCTAAAAGGAAGGCGATTATACTGAACAGCGAAAAGCTTGTCAAGCGCCAAAGACCGCATCTGAAAATCACGAAAATATTATCTTTAACAACCTTCCCAACAACACTTAAACCTTTTAATATTAGATATATAATTAGCTTGACTTGGCAAAAAAGATAAATTATTATTGCAGTTTGGACTATTAATGAATGATGCGAAATATGCAAAATTGAGTTACACCTTGCCCTTATAATTATATTTTCGTAAGGAATTTTATAATTTTTCTCAAAAGAATATCCATTTCCAGTTAGTAGCATTTTCATTATTATTTCTTATTTAAAAATAGTTGAACGATTGAAAGGCTTCATCACTAAGGGTTATTTTTATTTGTCATACAATGTATTATTGTTTGAATCAGGGGATATGAAAAGCGACTTTCTCATTAATCTGAAAGTTTAATCCGATTTTTGACTGGGATTTCTCTAATGTTATTGTTAACAAAACGGTCAGCATCCAATATGATATTTATGGATCCAAAAGAAAAAATATACAGATAACAAAATCTGGTAAAATTAATCCCTCACGTTAATTTGCCGGAAATGCATCTTGGTAAGTATTTTCTCATATGTTTGTCACTGTTGCATTATTTTATCAAAATATAGCACATAACATTACATAGTATCCCGCTTTTTCATTCCTCATTAGGTCCCGGTAGCATATCCTTAGGTCTTGCCGTTCTCCGGCAAAGGCTTTTCGACCTTCAGAAGTAGTTTTTCCCATAGTTTGGTACGACCACTATTACGTTTTCATTTTTTCCCCGGAGGATGGGCGCGATATATCTGCTCATAAAAATATAATGCAAATCTATCAGTTTCCTTGTTATCTCCTTTTTCCTGTTTGTATTGCCATCGGCTATTTTATCTGCATTGCAGTAATTAGAAAAAAACAGGCTGCAAAGGAAAAGAAGGTACAGCAACTTATTGAAGATTCGAAGAGAGAGGCTGAAAAAATAAAAAAAGAAGCCGAACTCTCGGCAAAAGCCGAATTGTTTCAACGCAAAGAAGCAATAGAAAAAGAGATGCAAGAAACAAAAATCGAGCTGAGACAACAGGAAAGAAGGTTAAGCAAAAGAGAAGACAATCTTGAACGAAAAGTCGAGTTATTAACAAAAAAGGAAAAACACCTTGATACACTATCCGCTAATTTGGGTATTAAAGAAAAAAAAGTTGATGAAAAGAACGTAGAACTGGAAAAAATCATAGAAGAAGAGAATAACACGCTCCTTAAAATTTCCAATATGTCAAGGGATGAAGCAGAAAAACTATTGCTGACCAGGCTGGAAAGAGAACTTGATATCAAATGCGCCGAATTAATCTCGAAAAAGATAGAAGAGGCAAAGGAAAATGCTGAACAAACGGCATTATCATTAATTACCACATCAATTCAACGGTGCGCCTCTTCTCATACCGCAGAAAATATTGTCAGCTCAATTGAACTGCCCAACAACGAAATGAAGGGACGTATTATCGGAAGAGAAGGCAGAAACATCCGCGCCTTCGAAAAAGCAACTGGTATCGACGTTATAGTAGATGATACTCCCGGAGTAATTGTCCTCTCCGGTTTTGATTGTGTACGCAGGGAAATTGCCCGGCAATCTATGGAAAAATTGATCGTTGACGGAAGAATCCACCCCGCCCACATTGAAGAAATCGTAAAAGAAACGGAAAAGGAAATAGAACAAGTCATCATGGAAACAGGAAAACAAACATGCTTCGACCTTGGTGTACACCACATCCATCCGGAATTAATAAGACTTGTCGGAAGGCTGAAATACAGAACCAGTTACGGGCAAAATCAACTAAAACACTCAATAGAGGTTGCGAATCTCATGGGCATCCTTGCTGGAGAATTGAAACTAGATGTTGCCCTTGCAAAAAGATGTGGACTTTTGCACGATATTGGAAAGGCAACCGGGTCTGAATCCGAAGGGACACATGCTATCGTAGGCGCTGATCTTGCAAAGCGTTACGATGAAAGAAATGAAGTGATTAACGCAATTGGCGGACATCACGAGGAAAGGCCTGTTGAATCGGTTTACACTGTTTTGGTAAGCGCAGCAGATGCGATTTCTGCAGGAAGGCCCGGCGCAAGAAGAGAAACGTTGGAAAAATATATCAAGCGCCTTGAAAAACTTGAGGGAATTGCAACCTCTTTCAACGGCGTAGAAAGCGCTTATGCCATTCAGGCGGGAAGAGAAGTCCGCATAATGGTCTGTCCGGATAAAGTAAACGACAAGGCCGCGGCAAAGATGTGTTACGACATTGCAAACGAAATAGAAAAACAATTAGAATATCCGGGAGAGGTTATTGTTACCGTTATTCGGGAAACACGCTTTGTAGAACGCGCGAAATAACATATGCATACGGAGTTTGATGTTATTGTTGTTGGCGCGGGACATGCCGGATGCGAAGCCGCTTTAGCCTCGGCGCGCATGGGACTGAATACCGCCCTTCTCTCAATAAACCTCGATACAGTCGCACAAATGTCCTGCAATCCTGCAATCGGGGGTATTGCCAAGGGGCAGCTCGTGAGAGAAATCGACGCATTGGGCGGAGAAATGGCGCAGGTGATTGATGCAACGGGTATTCAGTTTCGCATGCTCAACACAAAAAAAGGCCCCGCAGTACATTCACCACGCGCCCAGGCCGATAAAAAAGCCTATCAGATAACCATGAAAAAAAGATTGGAGCACCAGGATAATCTTTTTATGAAACAGGAAATTGCAGACGGCCTTATTGTCATAGACAATAAGGTCGCCGGCGTTGTCGGCCAGAGTGGTTTACAATACAAATCAAAGGCGGTGATCCTTACCACGGGCACATTTCTAAAAGGCGTAATCCACATCGGAAACTACATAACGAGCGGCGGCAGGATCGGAGAACTCTCTTCCGAAAGATTATCCGGGTCCCTTCGTGACCTTGGGCTTGAAGTACAAAGACTTAAAACCGGTACTTCTCCCCGTCTTAACAGCCGCACTATAAACTACAAAAACCTTAAACCACAACATGGCGACGAAAATCCGCGGCCATTTTCATTTTCAACAAAAACATTATCCGGTGCACAAGTACCCTGTTACATAACCTACACAAACCAGACCACACATGAAATTGTCATGTCCAATCTTAATCGCGCCCCGCTTTATACCGGTCAAATTAGTACAACCGGCCCAAGGTATTGCCCCTCGCTGGAGGATAAAATCGTGCGTTTTCCAGACAAACTGCAGCATCAGATATTTCTGGAACCGGAGGGACTCGATACACTGGAAATATACTGTAACGGCATTTCCACAAGTATGCCTCATGACGTGCAGGAAAGAATAGTCCATTCCATTGAAGGGCTGGAAGCGGCGGAAATAGTTCGATATGGCTATGCGATAGAATATGATTTCGTGCCGCCTACACAGTTGAAACTATCTCTGGAAACAAAAGCGGTAGAGAATCTTTATCTTGCCGGACAAATCAACGGCACATCCGGTTACGAAGAAGCTGCTGCGCAGGGAATAATGGCCGGGATTAATGCCGCCCTGAAAATACAGGAAAAGGCGTCGTTTATCCTTGACCGTTCAGAGGCATATATCGGAGTACTCATTGACGATCTTGTTACAAAAGGCACCGAGGAGCCATACCGGCTGTTTACTTCCCGCGCGGAATACCGCCTGCTTTTGCGTCAGGACAACGCAGACAGACGACTGATGAAATACGGGCACAAATACGGACTCATTTCAGATCAGCAATGGAGTACATTACAGGAAAAAGAACGCCTCATTGCAGAAACCCTTGCATACCTGAATTATAAAACGGCGGGGCAAGACACGCTGGCAAAAATACTCAGCCGCCCGGAACAAACATTTGATCAACTTCTCGGAATAGACTCCGAACTTGCAGAAAAAAACGTGCCCGGAGATGTGCAGGAACAGGTGGAGATTGAAATAAAATATAAGGGATATATAGAGCGCCAATACAGCCAAATAGAGAAATTCAAAAAGATGGAAAACCACAAGATTCCGGATTGGCTGGACTATTCACACATTACAGAATTAAGAAGAGAGGCACGCCAAAAACTTTCACAGATACGCCCACTATCTTTAGGACAAGCCTCACGCATTTCGGGGGTATCACCGGCAGATATCTCAATCCTTATGATCTACCTCGCAAAAAAAGCAAGAACGTAATCATTGAAATAAATAAAAACAAGGGAGACCGTATTACTATGCCAATTCAATGGCACAAAACAACATGCCCCTATTGCGGCTTCGGCTGCGGTTTGATGGCCGGAGTGGAAAACGGGAAAATCATTGAAATTAAAGGTATGCCAGGCCATCCGGCCAACGATGGAATGATATGCACCCTTCCCGCCAACTCTGTACCCGTTTTCTGCGCAGAGGACAGACTGACAAAACCAATGATTAGGCGGGACGGAAAGCTCTCCCCTGTTTCCTGGGAAGAAGCAATCACACATGTCGCCTCCCGCTTTCAAGAAATCATAGAAACACATGGTCCCGGAGCAATTGCCATTCACAGCGGAGCAACATGTATGACGGAAGAGTATTATCTCATGAATAAGCTGATAAAAGGATGCATTGGCTCCAACAATATCGAGTCCAGCACCCGTCTGTGTATGGCAAGTTCGGCAATGGGCTTTATGTCGACTATCGGCGCAGACGCCCCTCCGGCATGCTATGCGGATATAGAGCTGGCGGATTTGTTCTTCATTGCCGGCAATAATATGGCCATCTCTGTGCCTGCCCTGTTCGCAAGGGTAGCAAGGTCGAAAAGAAAGAACGGCGCAAAGGTTATTGTCGTTGACCCGCGCAGGTCGGAAACTACCGGCATAGCGGATATTCATCTTCAGATTAGGCCCGGAACGGACGTAGCGCTGAATAACTCCATAGCCCATGTTTTATTGAAAGAAGGGTATGTCAACGAAGAAAAGGTGGCGGAATACGCATCAGGAATCAAGGACCTTAAGGAACTTTCAGAGGAATACCCCCCTTCAAGAGCATCAGAAATCACCGGATGCCCCGAACAGCTTATCATTGATGCGGCGCGAATGGTTGGCCGGTCTAAGGCAATGCTCGTTTTCTGGTTCCAGGGATATAACCACTCCACGCAGGCGGTATTTAAAAATAACACATTGCATAATTTATGGCTTCTGACAAATAATTTTTGCAAACCGGGCGCAGGGCCGTTGTCAATCACCGGGGAATGCAATGCGCTCGGCTGCCGCTGGGTTGGCGGATTATCACATCTTTTGCCCGGCATGCGGATGGTGGCAAACCCACAGCATCGGCAGGAAGTAGCCGATTTCTGGGGCATTCCCACAGAAAAACTCCATCCGGTTCCAGGCAGGTCCATAATGGATATCGTCAGTGGCCTTCATTCGGGCGACGTACGCGCCCTTTGGGTCATTGCTGCAAATCCCGCCGCATCGCTGCCGAATACAAAGTGGATTTTAGAAGGGTTATCGAAGGCGGAGATGCTTGTTGTTCAGGATATTTTTCACCCCACTGAAACCACCAAACTCGCGGATGTAGTATTGCCCGCCGCCCAGTGGTGCGAAAAGGCAGGCACATTTATTTCTTCAGAGAGGCGCCTCGAACTGGCGGATAACATAATCGACCAGCCGGGAGAAGCGAAGCCGGACTGCGAAATATTGTGGCTTGTTGCGCGTGCGATGGGCTTTGAAAAGGAATTTCCCTACTCTTCTCCGGAAGATGTCTTCGGAGAGTTTAAACAAATAACAAGTGGCCGCATTTGCGATATGAACGGAGTGACGTATGAAAGATTACGCGGGAATACGGGTATTCAACTGCCATGCCCGGATGTGAATCATCCGGGAACGCCTCGCCTGTTCACGGACAGATATTTCCCCAGAGCCGATGGGCGCGCCGCCCTGCTGCCTCGCGAATACCTCCCTCCAAAAGAAACCATTAACGAAATATATCCCTTTGTTCTTATCACCGGGCGCCAGCAATGGCATTTTAACACCGGTGTCCGGACAAAACGTATTCCCTATTTACACCAACGCGCACCGGATAACTTCGTCGAGATTCATCCGCACGATGCCGCACAACTACGCATACAAAACGGAGATGAGGTTGAAGTTTCCTCTTCACGCGGCACGACAAAAGGCTTCGCTCAGATTTCCGGCCGTGTGCTTCAGGGAAATATTTTTATGCCAATACATTACGGCGGCGCTATAAACAATAAAGATGCCAGATTAGCTAATCTTGTAACAAACAATATCTGTGACATCCACTCAAAACAGCCCGAATATAAATTCAGCGCCGTCAACTTAAAGAAATCTCAGCCATGTTGACCACAGCACATAATACAATGCCTGACCGTCTCATTAAAAATGAACTTGAAGCGGCAAAACGGACAATCCGGTTCTTTGAGGCAATTTTACGTTCCACGCACAATGGCATAATAGTCACTGACGCAACGAAAAATATTATTGTAGCCAATGATGTGTTTTGCGCTTTGTTCGGCAATACACTAAGAAATGTAATAGAAACAAATCTGTTTGTATGGCTCGAACAGCTCGACGGTAAAGCCGGCGAGCAATGGGCGACGCTGGCGGATAATGTATGCCGGAACGGCTTCAGCCAGGATGTGTGCTTTCAGAAAACAACCCCAGACGGCATTAGGTATTTCAGCGTCAATGCCTCTCTTGTAGAAAATCCGGATATGAAGGAGCAGGGCATCATTGTAAGTATCTGGCGCGATATTACCTTGCACAGACAGATGGAAAACGAAATTATTTCTTCAGAACGGCTCGCCGTATTGGGCAAAGTTTCCGGCAGTATTGCCCACGAAATCAAGAACCCACTCGGAGTAATCGACAGTTCCGCGTATTATCTTGGGCTAAAACTAAAAGACGCTGATGAAAAAATAAAGACGCATATCGACCGTATAAAGTCGCAGGTGAAAAAGGCTACGGGGATAATACAGAATCTAGTCGATGTGGCAAAAATGAAGGAACCATACACGGAAACAGCAGGGATACACGCTATTATTGAAAACGTGCTTACAACACTGAACCTGCCACAAACTATTGCCGTCAAAAAGAAAATAGAAGACACCCTTGTTGCCAAGGCAGACAAAGGACAATTAGAAATGGTCTTCAGAAATATCATTGTAAATGCCGTCCAGTCAATGGAAGAATGCGGAATATTATCAATATCATGTCTGGAAAAGCCTCTTGAGAAAAACAGATTTATAGAAATACGCATTCAGGATACAGGGACTGGCATTATGCCGGAAGACAGGGAAAGAATATTTGAACCGCTTTTTAGCACAAAAACTACAGGCATCGGCTTTGGTTTGACTATTTGCAAAATGATTATTGAGCGCCATGGAGGAACAATTACAGTGGAATCAGAAAAGGGGAAAGGTGCGGCTTTTATTCTGCAATTGCCCGTGACATATGAAGAGACAGCGTAGCTATTCCCTATATGGGTCATTCAGCAGTTTTTCAATAAGGGAGAAATAAATGTTGCAGGTAAATACCGCGGGGAAAAAACTTCATATTCTTATCGTAGACGATAATGCAGACTTTTGCACGAATTGCATTGACATTTTTGAGTCAAAAGGCTATTCGGCAACCGCAGTTCATGATGGATTTGACGCAATAGAGGCCGTGAAGGGAAACCCATTCGATCTTGTTTTAATGGATATAAAAATGCCCGTTATGAACGGCGTTGATACATACAAAATGCTCAAACAGATTAATCCACTGCTGCCGGTAATTATGATATCCGCTTATGCCGTTGAGGAACTTCTTGTAAATGCTCTAAAGGAAGGTGCTTTTGCCATTTTCCACAAACCTCTCAACTTCGGAAAGCTTTTTTCAACCATTGAACACACCCAGAAAAATGGAGCGTTCATTATGGTCGTTGACGATGACAACGATATTTGCGAAAGCCTGTCAGACCTTCTCCATGAAAAAGGCTACAGGGTAAAAACGGCAAATGACGGCGGCATTGCCGTGCAAATGTCCCGGGAAAATCTTTTTGACGTCATACTCCTGGATATGAAACTACCCACCATGAACGGTCTGGACGCCTACCTTGCCATAAGGGATATCCGCCCTTCTGTTGTCGTGATTTTAATAACAGGATACCGGAACGAATTAAGAAACCTTGTTGATCGGGCGCTGCAGAGAAACGCCTGTGTTTGTCTGGATAAACCTTTGGACATTGACCGGCTGCTGGATATTATACAGGAAAAAACCTGACCCGGGCGAGTCAGAAGGAAAATGCGATATAATGACAAAACCATTTAACATACTCCTCGTTGATGACAACAAAGAGCTTGGGGAAAACATCAGGGACATCCTGGAGATAAACGGCTACTCCGCCGAAAGGGTTTCTCTTGGCAGCGACGCTCTTCTCTCCGCCCAAAACAAGCATTTTGATTTAGCACTTGTTGATATTGAACTTCCCGATATTAAAGGCACAGAACTTGTCGGAAAATTAGCGAGTATTTCACCTTCCACGCAATACATATACATAACCGGCCATGCAACGCTCGACAGCACAATCGAAGCTATTAAGCAAAAAGACGTGATCTCTTACGAGGTAAAACCCCTCGATATCGACCGCATGCTGCTCACAATCCAGCAGGCAAAAATAAGAATACAAACAGAAACGGAACTGCATAAATCTGAAGAAAGATACCGGAGACTGATAGAAGGCCTTCAGGATAATTATTTCTTCTTCACACGTGATGCCAGCGGTGTTTTTACATATATCAGCCCTTCCATCAAAAACATCCTCGGCTATACCCCTGAAGAATTTCATACCCGCTGCCGCGAATATCTGACCGACCATCCGGTAAACAACGATGCCGCCCAATGCATGACGCGGAGCGTAAAGGGGATCAAGCAGCCGCCCTATGAAATTGAAATGTACCACAAAAACGGTGCAACACGAACACTGCAGATGCAGGAAGCGCCCGTATTCGACAGCAGTAAAAACGTCATTTCCATAGAAGGCATTGCCAGAGACATTACCGAGATAAAAACCTCTCAATCGCAGCTTGTATTTTTAGCAGATCACGACCCTCTTACCTGCCTGTTTAATCGCAGGCGTTTTAAGGAAGAACTCGAACTACACCTTCTGGAAGCACAAAGAAACCATATCAAAGGAGCACTTTTATTTCTGGATTTGGACAATTTCAAATATGTCAATGATACCCTTGGCCATCAGCACGGGGATGAATTGCTGATAAAATTGTCCTGTATTCTGAAAGAAAGGCTGCGGCAGACAGACATTCTCGCCAGGCTTGGAGGGGATGAGTTTGCCGTGATATTGCCTAATACCGAGGAAGAACAGGCACAGCACATCTCAAAACAACTTGTGGAGTTGACAAGAAACTGCCTTGCGCTTGACAGTCTGAATCCACTGCATATAACCGTCAGCATCGGCATTGCAATGTTTCCCGCACACGGCGATACTGCGGAAACACTGCTCGCCAACGCTGATATGGCAATGTATCAGGCAAAAGATGAAGGGCGAGACCGCGGCTGTATCTTCTCGCTGGAACATAAAATACACATCGAGACGCAATACGACTGGAAGCGCAGAATCAAAATAGCGCTGGAACAAAATAGCTTTGCACTGTATTTGCAGCCGATAATAAATGTGAAAACCCGCAAAATTACTGCCTATGAGGTATTGCTCCGCCTGACTGAAAAAAATCAGGAGGTTGTCCCACCTTTAAAATTCCTCGGCACCGCCGAACGATTTGGCATTATACACGAAATCGACAGATGGGTAGTCGTCAACGCAATCCGCATTATAAAAGAACTGAAACTGCATGAAAACGGTATATTTCTTGAAATAAACCTGTCAGGCAAGGCATTTTCCGACAATGAACTATTGTCCATAATAAAAAGGGAAATCGGGGAAAATATCCTTCGTCCCGAAATGCTCATTTTTGAAATAACAGAGACGGCAATCATAGAGAACATCGCAAAGGCGCAGCATTTTATCGCAACGCTTAAGTCAATAGGATGTCGTTTTGCCCTGGATGATTTTGGGAGCGGTTTTTCATCATTTAATTATTTGAAACATTTGCCAGTGGATTACCTCAAAATAGACGGCAGTTTTATTCAACACCTTTCACAAAACTCTGTAGATCAGCATTTGGTCAAGGGAATGGTAGAGGCTGCACGCGGATTAAAAAAACTCACCATCGCCGAATTTGTTGAAACGAAGGAAACATTTCAATTACTGAAGGAAATAGGCATAGATTACGCGCAAGGCCATTATTTTGGGAAACCACTTTCTGTATGTGACGCACTGCAACAGTTTAATTTTTAGCAAAACAGCAATGGTTAAAAATGTCTTTGTGCTGCTGCTATGCAGAGGGAATTCACGAATTGCCGCTAAACAAATTCTCTCCGCCGATTACCAAACTCTTGTTTGGTAATGTAATGGCACTGGAAACTACATTTGGTGATGTGATTGATGAAAAGGTGCGGTTGTCAGCCGCCGGGGAAATGGTAGCGGGCAAATGGCAAAAAACACCGCAGATGCGTAAAAATGTTTCCATGGATACATGGATTATGGAGAATCAGGAACACATCCCATATTTCTTGCTTAATCTTGTGGAAAAATATGGGATGTGTCCCTATATTTATATTTGATTGAAATACTGTGAGTACCTCATATGAAGCGTATTAAATGTGCGTGCAAATGAATCCTCTTTCTCAGGGACACAAACATGCTTAGTCATAAGACAATATGCCCAGATTTTTAAGGGGTATTTTGTACTGTATTCCTGTAGCCATTGAAGATATCGGATGAAATCTGATTCATCTTCAAAAACTGGCTGTTGATAGTTTCCTCTTTGAGTTACATGATGTGGATAACCGGAGGCTACCGTTCTTGCAATTCGTGGTATAAAATACACATATAACCATTTTGCCTTGACTTGGTAATGATAAATAGTCGCTGTCCCTATTTTTCCTTCTTTTTATGCGACAACTTTTTTCTCTATTTGTTGGTAGGATATGTCTGGCAGATGCGCTGTTGTTTTCGCATGTTCAATTGTCATGCTAACAAGATTGCCATTTTCATCAATGTCGATATATATATTCTCTGATATCTCTCGTGTTTCTTTTACCTGCTTTTCTGTAAATTCCAGCAGAGCCGTGTCCGTATCATTAAAATATTTTATTTTCATAACTTACACCTCCTTAAAGTCTCTATCAAAGAAAGCATTGTGAATTGTTTCTCCGTCTTCAAGCAATATAACACGTAAATATTTTCCTTCCTCTTTAATTTTTGCCCATTTTCTTATTCGCCCATCGGATTGTATTTGAGTTTGAACAGGATTCTTGATAGTGAAACCAATCCATTCTTCTTTTATATATGCCCTGTCAGGTCTTTGGCGTGTGTAGATAAAGTATTGTGTGTATTTCATTTATATTATTCCGCCTAACGACCACAGGAAATAGGAACATCGAATATTTATTGGTTTTGCCTGATCTTCCCCACGGAAGATCCCTTAACCTTCTTCCAAATAATGTTTCAAGTTTTTTCATAAAGCCATCATTACCATACGGTCTTCCTGTCATTTAACATCTCTTTATACTACTATCCATCAATTTCTTGTTTTTTATGCGTGTTTTTCATGCCGCCATTTCCGTAAGTGCTTTAATATCAAGGGCTGAAGCGGTCATCAGTGAACAAGAGAACTTCTGGCCTTTCTCCGTCAA
>NZ_CAADGZ010000021.1:0-40916 GCF_900696675.1 uncultured Candidatus Kuenenia sp.
ATAAAAACGACGGCGTCTATTTTTGCCAATGGCTCATATTCCTTCAGTTCTTTGCTAAAGGCGATACATTTGATCGCGCCTTCCATATCATCAAGTGTGATGTACATCATCGGGTCGCCTTTTTTGGTGGAGCTTTTTTTGATATCGGTGATAATACCGCCAACAATAACATCAGTCCCCTCCGGCAGTTCAGATATTTCCGAGGAAGAATTGGTGGCCAATAGCTTGATTTTTTCTTCATACTCGCTCAGCGGGCTTGAGCTGAAGTAAAATCCGAGGCTTTCCTTTTCCGCCTGGCGAATTTCATTTTCGTTCCATGGCGTAGTGTTGCTTATTGCGGTGTTTCCTGTTTCAATAACATCCATAGCGCTTCCGATATCGAATAATGCTCTTTGTCCCTTACGCTTCCCCTTGTTTACTGCGCTTCCCAGTTCCATTGCCGAGTCAAGAGAGGCGAGCAGTCTTGCCCTGTCGTCAGACAGAGAGTCGAAGCTTCCTGATTTAACAAGGCTCTCGATGACTTGTTTGTTTACGGTGCGCAGGTCAACTCTCTTGCAGAAATCCAGTATTGAAGAAAATTTACCGCCTTTTTCCCTTGCAGAAACAATAGATTCAATTGCCTTATCGCCGGCATTCTTGACAGAGCCAAGACCGAAACGTATTTTATTTCCTTCAGAGATGATGAAATCGCTGAGGCTCTCATTGACATCCGGTTTGAGTATTTCGATATTCATCCGGCGGCAGTCTTCAATATAATCAATGATTTTTTCTGTATTTTGTTTTTCACAGCTCAATTGGGCAGTCATATATTGTAGGGGATAATTGGTTTTTAAATAAGCGGTTTGGTAAGTAATTACGGCATATGCCGCTGAATGGGATTTGTTGAAGCCATATCCGGCGAAAAATTCCATGAGTTCAAATATTTTTATCGCTGTTTTTTTCGGGATGTCGTTTGAAATTGCTCCGTTTACAAACTGGTCCTTGAATTTTGCCATAATTTCAGGCTTTTTTTTCCCCATCGCCTTGCGCAAATTATCGGCTTCGTTCAGTGTGAATCCTGCCAGGCGATTGGCGATCCTCATTACCTGTTCCTGGTATAAAATGACGCCGTATGTTTCTTTCAGTATCAATTCGAGGGTTGGGTGGATATATTCAACAGCCTCTTTCCCGTGTTTTCTGTTGATGAATGAATCAACCATGCCGCTTTGTAATGGTCCGGGGCGGTAGAGTGCCACTAAAGGCAGGATGTCAGCGAATGTGTCCGGTTTCAGTTTTTTAAGTAACTCCTTAAACCCTTTGCTGGTTTCTACCTGAAAGACCCCTTTTACGTTGCCGCTGGAAAGCATCTGATAGGTTGCTTTGTCGTCTACGGGTATTTTTGCGAGATCAATAATCTCTCTTGTTGTTTCGTGAATCAATTGAAGAGCCCTTTTTATTACCGTTAATTTCCGGACACCCAGGAAGTCGGCCTTTAGCAACCCTATTTTATCTACCAGTATTTCATCGTAATATTGAGTGGTGACGGCATCCCCTTTTTTAGCAAGTGGAACATATTCTGTTAATGGTTCATCGGAAATAACGATGCCTGCCGCATGTACTGAGGCATGACGGCATAATCCTTCCAGTTTCTTTGAAATGTCGAATAATTCCTTAAACTGTTTTTCGGCCTGACAGATCGCTTTTAAAGCCGGTTCCTGTTCCAGGGCTTCTTCTAAGGTGATATTGAGGGTATTGGGAATCAGTTTTGCTATCTTGTCGACTTCAGAAAGAGGAATGTCAAGCACCCGCCCAACATCCCGGATGACAGCCTTTGCTTTCATCGTACCGAATGTAATGATCTGTGCAACGTTGCTATCGCCGCCATATTTTTCCCTTACGTACCGGATAATTTCTTCACGGCCTTCTGCGCAGAAGTCAATATCCAGATCAGGCATTGATATTCTTTCAGCATTCAAAAATCGTTCAAACAATAAATCGTTTTCTATAGGGTCTATGTTGGTGATGTTCAATACATAGGCGACAATACTGCCCGCCCCTGATCCTCTTCCCGTTGCGGGGATGTTGAGGGTATTTGCATAATGAATAAAATCCCATACAATTAAAAAATATTCGACAAAACCCGTTTTTTCTATAACTTTAAGTTCATGGTCCAGTCGTTCGCTGATATGGGGGAGTATGGCGCCGTATTTTCTTATCACCCCTTCTTCGCAGAGTTTTCTCAGATATGCCTTGTTGCTTATTCCTTCGGGAGGCGTAAATTTTGGGAGATGCAGCTTCCCGAAATCCATTTTTACATCGCAGCGTTCTGCAATGTGCAAGGTGTTTTCAAGAGCGTGAGGTATTTCCTTAAACAAGGCGTGCATTTCCTGGTAATTTTTAAAGTAGAATTCGTTCGTATCGAAACGAAGCCTTTGTCTGTCAGATACGCGCTTGCCGGTATTTATGCATAACAATGCGTCATGGGCAACTGCGTCGTCGATATTCATATAATGCACGTCGTTGGTTGCGACGAGGGGAATGTTTAGTGTTTTCCCTATTTTGAACGCCGCGGACACCAATTTTTCCTGTAGTGGGATTTTGTTGTTTTGTATTTCAAGGTAAAAATGGTTTTCGCCAAAGAGTTCCAGGTATTCTATGGCAAGATTCATGGCATCGTCATGGCGGTCAAAGGACAAGTGGCGATTGATTTCAGAAGCCATGCATCCGCTAAGGCAGATAATCCCGGCTGAATGGGATTTCAATAGTTCTTTATCGATTCTCGGTTTGTAGTAAAAGCCTTCCAGATATGCAGAGGTGGAAAGTTTTAGTAAATTTCGGTATCCTTCATAGTTTTCCGCCAGGAGTGTTATATGGCTAAGTGTTTCCTTCCCGTTTTTTGATTCCTTGTCAAGGCGACCGCCTTGCGCAACGTATGCTTCGTAACCTATAATAGGTTTTATTCCAGCGGATTGCGCGGCTTCGTAAAATTCGATTGCGCCGTACATATTACCATGGTCTGTAAGAGCAAGGGCAGGCATTTTAAAATGCAATGCCTTGCTAACGAGGTCTTTTATTTTGCAGGCGCCATCAAGAAGGCTGTATTCACTGTGGACATGGAGATGAACGAAGTTGTTTGTGTCCATAAATTACACCCGATTGAATTTGATGTGGAACGTTGGAAAAGCCTTATAATTCGAGCATGAATATTTCATTGTAAACGCAAGATGTTGTACCCTAACCGATATAAGGATTCAATTTATAGCCATACAACTGAAAAGTCAATATGAAATTCGATTAGTTAGCAACATCATTATGAAAACAGACATCCAAATTTTAATGACAAATTTACTTGAAACTTGTTTTATATTTTGCTAGCATAACCCTCGCCGCATTTTTCGTTTCGTGGAGAAGGGTAATTGGGCGATATTCATTAATATTTCTCTATATTTCTCTGGTAGATGTATCATTTTATATTTATATAACATCAAATGGGTTTTAGAATAAATGCAGAATAAGGGGGTTTTCTATGGCTAGTTGTAGTAAATCTAAGGCGATAATGGTTGTGCTTGTAGGGCTTTTCGGTTTATTGTGCGTTGGCTTTGCGGTTTCTGTCACTGAAAAGTACCGGCTGCAGAAGGAAAGAGTACACGGTCTTGAGAGACAGCTTCGGGCAGGGCGTACGGAGGTATTAAAAGTTCCCGATTTGATGCAAAAATTAGATAAGGTTGAGGCATCTAAGAAGGAAATAGAGGGTACTTTTGCGGAATGTTCAGAAGAAAAAGAAGAGTTGTCCGAAAAGCTTAGCGAACTAGAGGTTGAGGTGGGGTCTTTTGGTGCAGTGAAGGCCGCGGTTGGAATTCAGATTGCAGGACTAGAAACCGTAATAAAGGAGCAGCAACAAAAGGTATCTGAGGCGGAAAAGAACAGCGAGGATCTTGCGGGACAGATTGCCGCCCTTCAGGAAATGCACAGTGCCACCGAAGAGAAATTTAAGTTGCAGATAGACGATATAAAGCGCGGACAGGAAGAGGTAAAAAACCAGCTTATTTACTATACTGAAGCAAAGAAGATTTCTGATATAGAAGTTGAGGAAAAGAAGAAAATTATTCAGGAGTTGGAAGCGGAGTTGGCAAGGTTGAAAAGCGGTGAAGAAACATCTTCAGCGCCGGTAGAAACACGCACGGCAAGCCAAACACAGTGGGATCTGAATCTAACGGGAGAACTTGACAAGACGTTTACATTACTCCGCGAAAGGATATCTTCTCCGACCATGTCGCTCTCCGAAGTCAGCACATTGATTTCCAGAGCGGAACACACCTTAAAAAGGCTGAAGTAACGCTTTAATGTGTGTTTAGAGACAAAATATGATCTACATTAAAAGGGAAATGGATAATTGATTATCTGTTTCCCTTTTTTATTTAGACTTACTGAAAAAACAACACTCTTTCTTAAAGATAATTTAGGTTATGACATTACCAGCGTATCTTCCTATTTTAATTACCGGGGTAAATGGCGTTCCAGGTTACAATGCATTTCGGCATTTTCATTCTCAATATCCTGAGCATGTAGTTGCAATTCGTCCCACCCGATATTGGCCATTGCGCGGGGAGGGAATAATTCCGCTTGACATAGAAGATGTACAAGGACTTGCTGCCTTAATGAAGACGTGGAAGTTTAATTCTATACTGCATGCGGCTGGGTCATGTGCATTGAAATCCTGCGAGTTGAATCCTGAAATGGCGTACCGGGTGAATGTTCAATCGGCGAAGAACATACTAAAGATAATCGGAGACCGTACCATTCGTCTTCTATTTCTTTCCACCGATTTAGTATTTCCTGGGAAATCATCGGGCTGTTACACGGAAAGTGACGCCGTTTCTCCTGTCACGGTATATGGGAAAACCATGGTTATGGCAGAAGAAATTATAGCGCACGAATACCCTTCTGCGGTGATTTTCAGGATATCGCTCCCCATGGGAATTAGTGTTAATGGGCATGCTGGAGCAATAGACTGGATATTGTCACGTTTTAAAAAAAATAATCCGGCAACGTTATATTACGATGAAATCCGGTCTCCTTTTTATTGCGAAGATTTTAATAGCATTGCAGAAATTGCTTTAGAGAACAAAATATGCGGAATATACCACCTTGGCTCTCATCGTTACCTCAGCCTCTATCAAATTGGACAGATAGTCAATAAGGTGGGAGGCTATTCTCCCCGCTTGCTGAAAGGGTGTATGCGCATAGAAGCGGGACCTATGCCTCCCCGGGCAGGGAATGTCGCCATGAGTAATAAAAAACTTCTTGCTGCGTTAGGCTTTGATCCCTTTCGCAAATGGCCATATCATGAAAATCATGTTCCGGACAAACATGACTGGCATTATGACCGTCCAGACCATAAGGTTTTTTACCCGGAACAGATTCATAAATATCTTTATCGAATCCCCATTGCATGTTGAATTGAAATCATGAAAACCCTTCGGGTGATTCATCTGAGGGTAAGGTTGATGTCGGGGCGAAGCATTTGCCATAAATTGTTATAAATGTATTCATACCCAAGCTGGCGATTTCTCGGACAAATGACAACTACAGTGGCCATATCCAAAGGATCACAGGGACAGCGGTTGCCACGACCAGTACAGACAGGGGCAGCCCCATCCGCCAGTAGTCGCCAAACTTGTATCCTCCAGGCGCCATCACAAGAGTGTTAGATTGGTGTCCAATCGGGGTAAGAAATGCACAGGAAGACCCTATGGCTACTGCCATCAGGAAAGGGTCGACAGATAACTCCATACCCTTCGCAAGATTAATCGCTATCGGTGCTGCCAGAATTGCGGCAGCAGCATTGTTGACCAAATTAGACAGAAGCATCGTAGCCGTCATCAGGATAACGAGCGTCATTGCCGGCGATGCGGAACGGCCTACTGCCAGTAATTTGTAAGCAATTAACTGGGAACCGCCTGTACTTTCCAATGCATGGCCTATGGGCAGCATTGCCGCCAGCAACAGGATGATTGACATATCAATGCTTTTGTAGATTTCTCCAGGAGAAATGAGTCCGGCAAGCACCATGGCGGCTGCGCCTCCAGCCAGTGCGGTAGCCGCAGGAAGGAGTTTACAGGCGATCAATGCCAGCGAGACGGCAAAGATGCAGATTGCCAGGAGAACGTTACGCGGTTTGCCGATACGCAATCCACGCGATGCAAGTGGCAGGCATCCCAGGTCGTTCAGCGTGGACGGAAGAGATTCTTCGCGTCCCTGTATCAACAGGATATCTCCGGTGACAAAACGAATCTTGCCTAGCCGCTCCCTCAGGCGGCGCCCCTGACGTGCAACTGCAAGTACATTGATGCCATAACGCTCTCGCAAATCGAGACTCCTCGCCGTTTTTCCGGCGAGCATTGATCCGGGGGCAACCGTAGCCTCAACCAGATTAGGCCCACCCTCGCGGGCCTTTTCTTTATCCTCATTACCGCTGGCTTCAGCGAGCTTAAGTCCGGTAACATCAATCAACGTCTTGAGGCTGTCTGAATCGGCTTCGACCAGCAGTATGTCATTTTCCTTTATGACTTCATATGTTGATGGCATCTGCTGTCTTCGTCCTGTGCGAACCAGGCCTATTACCACAACATCGGCGTCATTCCTGACAGCCGCAATCAGATCGTATAGCGTCCGGCCTGCAAATTTGCAGCCTTCCGGAACAATAAGCTCGGTCAGGTAACTGCTGATCTCGAACAGATCCTCGGCAGAATCCTGTTCCTTGCGCTGTGGCGTCAGTCGCCAGCCGATGATTGAAATAAAGAAGAGGCCGCACATCGTTATGGCTGCACCTACCGGAATAAAGTCAAACATGCCGAATGGCAATGCGCCAGATTGTTCGCGATACGCGGCAATGATAATATTTGGAGGAGTACCGATCAATGTGAGCGTACCTCCAAACAACGACCCGAAGGCAAGTGGCATAAGCAGGAATGAAGGTGAACGACCGCCCCGGCGCGACATCCATATGGCAACTGGCATGAGTAGCGCCAAAGCGCCTACGTTGTTCATAAATCCGGAACACAGGGCTACAATCCCTGTAAGGGTTGCCACCTGGATCATGGGCTGGTTACCCACACGCGTCAATTGGCGTGCAAGTGAATCCACCACGCCGGCATTGAGCAAGCCGCGACTGAGCACCAGGACTGCTGCCACAGTAATGACTGCAGGGTGCCCAAAACCAGCAAACACCTGGCTAGGCGGTACGAGTCCTGCAACCGCAACAACCAGCAGGGCAACCAGCGCAACTATATCATAGCGCCATCGGTTCCATACGAACAAAACCAGCATTGCCACAAGAACAATAAATAAAATCAACAGTTTTGTATTTACACCAAGCATTTTAAATTCCACAAACTGAAAGATTTAACTTGAAAGAATTATTTGGCGTTCAGGAATTTTACGAAACATGTCCCACATAAACGGCGATGCCCAGACATATACCCAGAACTGCTACGATAGTGTTTATCGCAAGCCCGCATTTTGTCCCATAGCCCATTGGGTACTCTTCGGGTGTGAGCGTTTTAAGAACAACGATGTACTGACGGGAAGAGCAAAAAGCGGCAAACGTACCCAATGCAATAAAGGCAAGCCCCACCCAGAATACCACCCCGGTTTTATCGGCAGTCGTTCTTCCATGGGTAACCGCCTGTATAAGGACACTGGCTCGCTCTATCCCAAAACCAGATGCGATCATGACAATACTGGTTCTACTCCATGCTAACAATGTCCTTTCTGCCGCAAAAAAAACCCGTGGATCTTTGAGTTCAGACATAACCACTCCTTGTCGCTTAACGACCTATATCGGATTTATTCCCGATTTTTGCATAGGCAAAAACTATTTTGCCATTGTTTTGTTGTGCGCTTTGCTCAATAATCCACTTGGTACCAATGGGGCGGCAGGGGAAAACTCCTGCAGCAACGGAATATAAAAAATTAGCCGTTTCCTATCGTGGTCACGATATTAATTATGGGCTTAAAATTGAAAGCCTGAAGTTGCAAGCGTGCCGGATATCTCATTAAGCATGGACAAACATTATTTTTTGCCCGCGATACCCCGAAACCCTCTTAAGCAAAAATATCAATGAGCGTTACCCCCATAAGCCCCAGGCTTATAATGCCATTTACGGTAAAAAAGGCCGTGTTGATTTTTGAAAGGTCTTTTGGTTTTACCAGTAAATGTTCATAAAAAAGCAAAACAGCGGCGAGGCATACGCCTATCAAATAAATAATCCCCAGGTCTGAGTATCTGGGAACGATAAACAACAGTAAGACCATAAAAAAATGTAAAATACCGGAGAGTACCAGTGCCCATCGAAGCCCGATTTTTTTTGGCAGTGAATACAAGTCCAATTTTTTATCATGCTCAATATCCTGGCACGCGTAAATAATGTCGAAACCTGCCGTCCATAAAACCACGGCAAATGCCAGCAGGAAAGGTGTAATGCCGAATCTCCCCTGAATTCCTATCCATGCCCCTACAGGGGAAAGAGCTAATGCCAGACCAAGCACAAAATGCGATAGATTGGTAAACCGTTTGGTAAAAGAATAACCAAAAATAATAAGTATTGCCAGTGGAGACATGTAAAGGGCAAGACGACTAAGCAGCCCCGCAAATAGAATAAAAAGGCCCGTACATACCAGCGTAAATATCCATACGTTTTTTTTGCCAATTTTCTTCTGCAATTCAACACGATATGCCGTTCGGGGATTTTTGATATCGTAATCAACATCAACAATGCGGTTAAAAGACATTGCGGCGCTGCGCGCCATCGCCAACGCCCCGGCAATCAGAAGTAATTGCCTCAAAGTAGGCATCCCGCCGGCAGCAATAAATGCACTCATTATGGCAAAAGGGAAGGAAAAAATAGTGTGTGAAAATTTAATTAACTCCAGTAGAGAAGAAATTTTTTTGTAGGGAAGAGAAAAATTCATAGTGTTTAATATTTCCTGTATCTTTTGTTGTTATTTAAAAAGTGCCATCGAACCCGGAAGAAAACGGGTACACAGTATCATTAAGGGAGCGGGGAAATAATGCCTGGCCTTGTCCATATTTATCGGAGCAAATCTGTCTGTCTGGCCGTTTGTTCATAGGCTTTTGCGTTGCATTGCAAGATTTAGCACCTTATCAGTAATTTGTTTGGCTATATCTTTGACGTAGTCCCATGATTGACAAAAAAAGCCGTTAGCCTGAGATACTCACTTTTGTACCCTCTCTAACGCCAACAGAAATCCGTATATAATAGCCTGTGGTCTTGGAGGACAGCCAGGAATATAAACATCTACGGGAACGACTTTGTCGATCCCGTTTTTAGTGGCGTAGGAATTACTGAAAATACCGCCGCTACACGCACACGTACCCAAGGCTATGACCATCTTTGGTTCCGGGGTGGCATGATACCCCTTGATGAGGGCGGTTTCCAGATTCCTTGTCGGAGGTCCCGTCACAAGCAGGCAGTCTGCGTGGCGCGGAGAGGCAACAATGTCAATTCCGAACCTTTGGAGGTCATGCACAGGATTTAATAAAGCAACGACCTCCCATTCGCATCCGTTGCAAGAACCGGCATCAATCTCCCGTACATGCAATGAGCGTCTGAACATTTTAAATATGTTTTTTTTGAGTTTATTACCTAATGTTTCAACGGATTCTTCAGTATTAAACCCTGCCTTAACTAAAAGGTCTTCCTTATTTGTTGCCGCAAGCTCAAAATCATTCGTAATCCTGATAGCTTTGTAAGGGCATACTTCCTCGCACATGCCGCAAAATACGCATTTTGCGTGAGAGAGTTGCAGATATCGTTTTCCCTGTTCTTCTATCCATGTATAAGCATTTGTTGGACATGTCTCCACGCAGACGTTACATGCCTTACATTTTTCGCTATCTATCTCAATCCTGCCCCGGAAATGCAAAGGAGCAGGTTCTTTTTTCCATGGATATCCCGAGGTTGCTATACCAGTTTGAAAACTTTTCTGAAATTTTGTAAACATTTTATGTTCGCCCACGAAATGCTTGGCGCGGCCTTTGGCCGCAACCAAATTCAAAATACGAATATCGAAATACGAAACAAATTCAAATGACAAAAAACCCAATGCTCCAAACTTTACGTAATCCTCATCTAATCAATGCCTTACGGTTATGCATTTTGAAAAACTAGCATAAAAAACAAGAAGTTGATGGATAGTAGTACAAAAAAGTGAGAAAATGGATTTGAGTCTTTGTAACAAATAATTCTTTACAAATCAGTACAGGAATAACATAACTCGAAACTCTTGTTAATCAATGGAAAATCAGGCACAATGTTGCCAGGGACTGCAAAAGGAATTGCCGGCCAGTTACAGAAAGAAGGCGACCTTACTTTATACCTGAACAATTTATTGCCAGGAGCCGTCATGATCCAGTAAATATTCTCACCCCGAGGTGATTCCACATAACTCAAGGCTTGTTTGTAAGGCGGTAGTTCCTTAATCGGGGTTTTCAGAGGGCCTGGCCTCATCTTTTCAAAACATTGCTCGATAATATAGATCGACTGATACACCTCATCGACCCTGACGCGTATCCTTGCAAGTACATCGCCTTCGTAATGGAAAACAGGGATATCAAAATCCACCTCTTCGTAAGCAGCGTAAGGGTGATTAACCCTGGTGTCCTGAACAATGCCGGATGCCCTTGCCGCAACGCCAACGACCCCCAACCCCCGTGCAATCTCCTCGGAAAGTCTTCCTGTAGTTTCAAGCCTGTCTAATAAAGAGGAGGATTTAAACATCATTTTGGTAAGATCTTTGAAGTCCTTTTTAACATGATTGAGTAATGATAAAATATGTTTTTCCAGATCGTCGTTGATATCAAACCGTACCCCGCCGATGGCGAGCATACCTCTTAAATATCGATTCCCCGTAATGGTTTCATTGAGTTGCTGTAAATACTCGCGTATCCTGAATCCATGCGCAATCCCCAGAAGAAAGGCAGTGCCTGCGCATATATTTCCCACATCGCCGATATGATTATAGATCCTTTCCAATTCCATGATAATGGTTCGAATAAATCTTGCGCGTGGCGGTATTTCGATCTCTGCCACCTTCTCTATAGCCTGGCAATAGCCTGTTGCGTGCGAAGCGGCACAAACGCCGCAAATCCTCTCCGCAAGAAATAATGCCTTCGTATATGGCATTGTTTCGAAAATTTTCTCTGTGCCCTTGTGTGTGAAAAATAATTTTGCATCAAGATAAAATATACTATCACCTACAGCGCTAAACCTGAAATGCCCAGGTTCAATGACACCCGCGTGAATGGGTCCTACGGGTATTTCAAAAACACCTTCTCCTTCTACCCTGAAAAACGGCAGCTTTGATTCGAGGTGAGGTATTCGGGTTTGAATATCAAAGTCCTTCCGCAATGGATAAGTATTTTCAGGGAAATTGCCGTGTAATACCAGTGTCTCGGGTCTTGGGTGTCCTACGGGGATAAGACCAAACATGTCCTTAATCTCCCGTTCATACCAATGAGCGGCAGGTATTTGGGGTGTAATCGACGGAAATTCCGGCTGCTGTTCACTGACCGGTATAGTGACAATTAAGAATGTGTCTTCTCTCTGAAGAGAAAAGACGTAGTAAATTTTAAAGTGCTTATCCAGAGTTCTCTCATCGTTACAAATCATGGAAGAAAGCACGGCATTGAAAATATCTTTAATATACAGACATACATTTAAAAGATTTTCCTTTTTCGTTGAGACATATATCTCGTTTTCAAGGAAACTTCTGCTAATAGTAATATTCCCTTTAAATTGACCGGACAGTTTATCAATATGAAGTTGCCTGTTGGTACTCATCATACATTCCTTACAATATTATAAATATTAGTCAGTATTTCGCGCAGGAATGGCGGTACATAGAAGCTGACAACCAGTACGAAAATCAAAAGAAAGCCCATGGACGCAATGGTAAGCTTACTCACCTCACCCTTGGGAACAGATGTTGTGGGTTCACCCAAAACCATCTTGAATATATTGTTTATGAATCCAATAAAAATGAGGGTAATGCATACAACAAGCAATGAACTGAATATAATGATAAATACATTTCCACTTGAAAAGCCGTCTGCAAGCACCAGGAACTCGCTAACAAATATACCAAACGGCGGTGTGCCTGTGATGGCAAAGACAGCAATTATCAAAAAGACACCGGTAACCGGCGTAGTCTTAATAACCCCTTTAATACTGTCCATATCCCTTGTCTTGTATTTCAAAAACAGATTGCCAGCACAAAAAAACAATAGGGATTTTGCTACGGCGTGGTTGAAGGTATGCAGCTCTGCGCCGTAAACACTATACATTCCACCAAAACCTATTCCAAGCGTAATAAAACCAATATGCTCTATACTGCTATAGGCGAACAGGCGTTTATAATCCCTTTGCACCAGGATAAAAGGTATTGAAGCAATGACGGAAATAAGGCCAAACACCATGAGGAGTGTACATGAATAATGCGGGCCTACACATTTAGAGGTAATGATGTGGTATCGGATGATGCCATACAGGGAACAATTTAGCAGTACACCGGAAAACAGGGCGCTAATAGGCGAAGGCGCCTGGCTATGTGCATCAGGCAGCCATGTGTGCATTGGGGCAAGACCAGCCTTTGTACCATATCCGATTAGGATAAAAATGAATGCCAGTTTTATGAGATGAGGATCAAACCTGTCCGCTACGGTAAGCAGGCTCGTCCAGTTCAGCATATGCCCAATTTCTCCAAATACGCTTTTTGATGAATAATAGGTGAGTATAACGCCAAACAATGCCAACGTAATCCCCACAGTACAAATGACGATATACTTCCATGCCGCTTCCTGATGCTGTTTTTTATTATAAAAGCCTACCAAAAATGTAGTAGACAACGTAGTCGCTTCAATTGCTACCCACATGATCCCCAGGTTATTTGTTACGCATACCAATAACATGGAGAAGATAAACATATGAAAAAGGAAGTAATACAAGCGTAGCTTCTTTTCCGTAACCACACCTTCGCGAACTTCTTCTTCCATATAGCCAACCGAGTATAATGCCGCTGCAAAACCAACAATGGTAATAATCTGGGTGGTAAGGATACTCAGGGCATCCATATAAAAGAATTCATTTAGCCCATAGAGCGACTGATGCAGATAAATATTGTAGTTAAGAAATATGCTATAGAGTAAAACGAGAAAACTGCCTGCAATGCTGACATATTTTGATATGCTGTGTGTCTTTATAAAAACGCACGCAATGGCGGTTATTACGGGGATGATTAAAAGTAAGAGTATTATCATATTATTCCCGGAGTTCCCTGAAGAAGCCTACATCAATGGAATCGAAGGATTCTTTGATTCTGTAAACATAAACTCCCATAATGATAACACTCACGAGGATATCGAAAAACACCCCCAATTCTACGATGAGTGGCATGCCGTAAGAGGTAGATAAGGCAGCAAAAAAAAGACCATCTTCCATGGTAATAAGTCCAAGTATCTGGGTAATGGCCTTCTTCCTCGTTATCATTGCAAAGAATCCCAAAAGGGTAATAGCGAGTGAAACGGGCAGGCAATGCCGCATAAAGACATTTTCAAATTGGATGATAGGTAAGGTTGCATAGTATGCAATAAGAATGATACCGCAAGAGATCAGCAGCGATAGCGTATAACTAATATAAGACTCTACTTCTTTTTTAATCCTGACCTTGTCAACGATGTAAAAAAGAAATCCAGGGATGACAAAAACCTTAAGTACCAGTGAGATACCCGTAGTAATATAAATGTGATGGATACCGGACAAATAGGCTATAAGACCGCTGGTCAATGTCAGGAGAAAAGACCGAATGGCACTTGCCCATATACAGGTCTTTAAACGACTCGTGCCGATGAGTATAATTGTTGTCATGAGCATTAAAACTGCCAGTACATCAATAATCTGGGAATTTACGATGATGTGTTGTTTCATGATAATTAACTCACCACATAAAATGAAATAATCGCCAAGACAGACAAAACAAATGATGTTCCCAACAGGTTCGGTATGCGGAATAATCGGAGCTTCGAAAATGACAATTCCAGGATAACGATTGCAAAGGCAAAAAATCCGATCTTAACAAGATACCATGCAAAAGAAATAATCATTCCCGGGAAGGTAAGGTCAGTAGCAATCCCCCAGGGTAAGAAGGTATTCACTAAGATAGTCAGTAACAACAGTAGTTTCATAGAAGACGCCCATTCTATCAGGGCCAGATAACGCCCTGAGAATTCAAGTATCATGCCCTCATGAATCATTGTCAATTCCAGATGGGTAAACGGATTATCGACCGGAATCCTTCCTGTTTCTGAAACAATAACGATGGCAAGTGCTGCAAATGCCAAAAGGAGAGACGGATTCAATGATTTGTAATTAAGCAACGTACCGGTGATACTGCTGAGATTCGTGGAGCCAGCCGTTAAGGAAACCGTAAATATAGAAAGCATCATGGCCGGTTCTGCCATGGAAGATATTGTCATCTCCCTGCTCCCGCCCATTCCCCCAAAGGCGCTCCCGGTATCAAGGGAAGATAATGCCAGGAAAAATCTCCCCAGGGCAAACAGGTATACAATCAGGATAATGTCGCCAGTGAAATCCAGCGGAACCTGTGCGGACAAAACAGGTATTAACAATGCTATTACCAGGATCGAAACAAACACTACATAAGGAGTCGCGCTGAAAATCCACGAGGCCGTTTCTGAAACCACGACATCCTTTTGGAGCAGTTTGATGAGGTTATAATAAGGCTGAAACATGCTGGGACCCCTCCTGCACTGCCAATATCCCTCCATCTTATTGATAAACCCTTTAACGAGTGGCGCTAGTCCTGCAATAACGAGAATTTGCAGGGTGGTAAGTATAATGTTTGTAATCATTGTTACTATATATCTTTGTTAAGACCGAATGTCACATTTAATGCCCTATCCGCGGTATCCAACCGGGCAATCTCCCCGATAGCTTTTTCAATCTCTATGAATCTCACAGTTGCAAGATTATCAGTCATTATTATGGAATCTGTAAGGATACATGCTGTTTTACCATCTTCTGAATCCTTGTTTATCCGAATACGGCTTGGATGTCCTTCTTTGGACAGATTGCTTGTAATCATGGCGACAATTATCTATTATCTGTTCTATTGCTTTTATATCAGTATATAACAGACAATATGGCAATCAACAATGTTACAAATATATAGGCAAGGTACACATGAATACTCCCGGTATGCACCCACCGTATCTTATTTGATATATTTAAAACATAGCTGGAAACAGGATTATAAAAATATTTTTCGAATATAGGCGTTATCTCGCCAAGATAGGTTATAGATTTAGCGAAATATTTAGGGACTGAATATGTTGTGCTAATCTCAAACCGGGGTCTGTACAGATTACCAAAGATGACCTTGAACGGTTTTGTGAAGGCCGTTGCCGTATAACCAAACCTGGGCTCCGGTGTTATGCCACAAGTCCATGTCTCATAGATCCTCTTTGTGAAGCCCGGCCTTAACATGGTCAAAAACCCGAAGGTGATCACTAAAAGGATTAAGCCAAATATCGGCGCGCTTTTTGGAGATAAATCTGTAAAATTAGTATGGATTGACTTTGTTTGCAACCAATCATATGAAGTAATAATATTTATAATATTTGTGCCCAGCAGATGTGTATTTACCTGATTAATGGTTGCCATAATCGTTGCCGGGAAAAGACCCATAAACACACACATCGAGGCCAAAATGCCCATACTTACAAGCATAACCAGGGGAACCTCCTTTGCCTTTCGCGTATGCTCAGAACGTGGCAGGGCAAGAAATGAAACCCCAAAGGCCTTGACAAAACACATAGCCACTAGTGCCCCGGTCAAGGCAACAATTGCCCCACAAATAACCGTCATTACTTTGAAAAACACCGATGGGATGTAAAAGCCATTCAGTAGGGATTGGAATATAAGCCACTCACTCATAAATCCATTCAGCGGCGGGATAGCAGAAATGGACAAGGCGCCCACAAGAAATAATGGGGCAGTAACCCGCAGCCGTTTAATCAGGCCGCCTAATTCTTCAATGTTTTTTGTGTGGGTTGAATAATAGATATTTCCCGCACAACCAAAGAGCAGACACTTAAATACTGCATGATTAATCAGGTGATAAAGTCCTGCCATCATAGCAAGGGCAGACAATGTCATGAGATTGTAGGACTTAAAAATCATCGACAATCCGATCCCTATAAGGATGATGCCGATATTTTCCACACTGCTGTAAGCAAGCAACGTTTTGATGTCCCTTTCCATAAGGGCGTAGAGTATTCCCAAAATAGCAGAAGAAGCGCCCGCGACAAGAACGATAAACCCCCACCAGGGCGGACAAGGCGTTAGAAATTCGAAATAAAATCGTATAAAGCCATAGATAGCCGTTTTGATCATCACGCCCGACATGACCATCGAGACGTTACTCGGCGCTGCAGGATGTGCCATAGGAAGCCAAAGATGGAGGGGGAAGATGCCTGCCTTTATTCCAAAACCAATAATTATTAAAAAGAATACAATATTTTTGTATATAGGGGGCATATGCGCACCAATATGCCTGAAATCGTCAAAGCTGAATGTAAATGTCTCACCTGCATAGGCAAACATGATAAAAAAGGCTACAGCTATAAGCCCTGCGCCAATGTGAGACATCACGAGATAGACATAACCTGCTTTTCTGTTGGTAGGATTCTCATGTTCAAAGATGACGAGGAAAAAGGAGACCAATGTCATAAGCTCCCACACTATCATAAATACTAATGCGTTATTGGCAGTTACCACCAGAAGCATAGATACAAGAAGGAGATTATAGGCAAATCCCAGAAACCGGGTATCGCGTTTATTTACGTATAATTTGGTATATCCCATCGAATAGATCGAGGCTACAAAACCAATGACAGATATGACAAGCATAAAAAATGAGGATAGAGGGTCTAATAAAAAATTGTATCTTATAATGGCATGGTATATTAAGAAATCAAAATGTATTATTAGGCCGTTAATCAACACAGAGATAGACAGGACAATGCTAAAGCAGGAAGCAATAGCTGCACAAATAAGCGAAATATAATTCCCCACCGCTTGCCACTTGAAAAAACATAAGGCAAACAGGGCGCCTATCGCATACAAGATTATCGATATTACAAATAAATGCTCAGCCATGGTTTATTGTATCTGCATCTAAAAATGCATTAAATGCAGCGTGAATCATATGAGTAATAGTAAAATTACAACCTAAAATTCTACAAAAATAATTTTCGCACAGTGAAAAATTGACCTTCTACCATGCTCTTGCTTTACAAAATACATCAATAACATTCGTTTGTTTAAAAATCTACACAAAAATACTTTTAAGTCGTAAATTCACAATGATACAATTTGTGATTTGTCAATGCGTTGAGGCCAATTATTTTCCAGAACATTTCTCTTTACGCCTAAACAAAAAAGATCTTTACCGAGAGTCCGGAAAATACCACTGCCATAGTGACAGCAATAATAATTTCTCATCAGTAAAAATGTCAAAATGACAATAATGAAAATTATTGACGAGTTTAATCATTTTTTTATAAAATATTACCAACTCTAAAATAACAACATACGTATAAGTGCCCTATCTAATAAATGATATGATTATGCTGCACCATAGTTAATCAAACAAATAAACCCAAAACACGCAACATTTCAGCCTGTGAAAACAGCGAACAACCTTATTCCGAGATTGAGGCATAATATTTGCGTAACCGTCTTGCTATCTATTCTTTAAAAAATATTTTAAGAGGATAATAGGGTCATGGTGGCATTATATCATCCTGATGCAGATAGTTTTTCGCTTCTTATTACGGACGATGATAAATCGTGCCGCGATAGTTTGCGGGAAATACTGGAACTAAAAGGCTACACCACTTACCTTGCAAGTTGTGGCAGAGAAGCGATAAAAATAGCCCGGTCTGAAGAATTGCATGTGTTGATTTTAGACGCACATCTTCCCGACTATAGCGGCCTGGAGACATTTAATATCATTAAGAAGGAAATAAGCATTTCCATTCCCTGTATATTTATCTCGGGAGATATATCAAAAGAACTGCAGATAAATCTTATTAACGCTAACGCTTATACACTGATACCGAAGCCCATCAATGTTAATATCTTCAGGGACTCCGTAGAACAGGTTATAGAGAAATACTACTGGAAATAATTTTTTAGTAGCACCATTTCACGCATTAAAACAGACAAAAAGCACTATTCTATTTTTTTAGGGATAATTTTAAGCGAGAGGAGATCTAAGTTATGAATGTAAAACCTTTGGGAGAAAAAATCTTATTAAAACGCCTTGAAGCGGAAGGAAAGACCGCCGGAGGAATCTTACTGCCGGAAACGGCAAAAGAAAAACCGAAGCAGGGAACAGTAATCGCTTTGGGAGACGGTAAACTGCTAGAAAATGGTGAACGGGCACGCTTCCAGGTGAAAAATGGCGATAAGGTGTTGTTTAATTCATATGGCAGCACGGAAGTAAAGATTGATGGCGATGAATATTTATTAATGTCAGAGGATGATATCCTTGCAGTGATTGATTAATTTTAGGGAGGAAGAAATGGCAGCAAAAAAGATTATTTACGGGCATGAAGCCATGGAATCGGTGAGACAAGGAGTCAGAAAACTGGCGCATGCCGTCAAGGTTACGTTGGGTCCTAAAGGCAGGAATGTTATTATTGAAAAAAGTTTCGGGTCGCCAGTGGTAATCAACGATGGCGTTACCGTTGCAAAAGAAGTAGAGCTGGAAGACCCATACGAAGACATGGGTGCAAAACTGGTAAGAGAAGCTGCTTCAAAAACAAATGACATGGTAGGAGATGGCACTTCTACCGCCACTATTCTGGCGGAAGCTATTTTTGAAGAAGGTTTAAAAAATATCACTGCGGGCGCAAATCCTGTTGACGTTAAACATGGCATTGAAAAATCTGTTGACGCCCTGTGTAATGAACTTTCCCGGATGAGTATCAAGATTTCAGGA
Source organism: uncultured Candidatus Kuenenia sp. (assembly GCF_900696675.1). Taxonomy (NCBI): domain Bacteria; kingdom Pseudomonadati; phylum Planctomycetota; class Candidatus Brocadiia; order Candidatus Brocadiales; family Candidatus Brocadiaceae; genus Candidatus Kuenenia; species uncultured Candidatus Kuenenia sp. The sequence continues at coordinate 19,087 of NZ_CAADGZ010000021.1, forward strand.
AGGAAAGAGATATCTCAAATAGCGACAATTGCCGCAAATAATGACAGCGAAATTGGCAATCAAATAGCCGATGCCATGGAAAAGGTGGGGAAAGATGGCGTTATAACCGTCGAGGAAGGTAAAAGCCTGGAAACAACGGTAAAGCTTGTCGAGGGCATGCAATTCGACAGGGGATATCTCTCCCCCTATTTTGTCACATCGCCCGACACAATGGAGGTAGTATTTGAAAACCCTTATATCTTAATACACGAAAAGAAGATATCGAATATAAAAGAACTGGTGCCATTATTAGAAAAGATTGCCAAGTCCGGTAAGCCGTTATTAGTAATAGCAGAAGACGTTGAAGGAGAAGCGCTTAGTACGCTCGTAGTAAACAAGCTCCGCGGAACCTTTCATTCTGCTGCAGTGAAAGCGCCCGGCTTTGGCGATAGAAGAAAGGCGATGATGGGAGACATTGCGGCACTTGTCGGCGCAAGGGCAATTTTTGAAGATTTGGGAATACCGCTTTCCAGCATAGAACTTGCCGATCTAGGCACTGCAAAAAAAGTGGTTATTGACAAGGAAAATACCACCATCACAGAGGGCGGGGGAGATACAAAAGAGATACAGAGCAGAATTTCTCAGATAAAGGCAGAAATAGAAACAACAACCTCCGATTACGACAAGGAAAAACTGCAGGAAAGACTGGCAAAACTCTCCGGCGGTATCGCACAAATCAATGTAGGCGCCGCAACGGAAGCAGAAATGAAGGAGAAAAAATCGAGGGTAGAAGATGCAATGCATGCCACCAGAGCCGCAGCGGAAGAAGGTATTTTGCCCGGGGGTGGCGTAGGGTTAATAAGGGCGTCCAGCGTTTTAGATGGGCTCTCTGTGAAAGGTGACGAACAGATTGGAGTAAACATCGTTCGCGCTGCTATTGAAGCGCCTATCAAACAAATTGCAAAAAATGCCGGACTGGAAGGAGAGGTTATACTGCAAAAGGTAAAGGAAGGTACGGGGAACTTTGGATACGATGCCTTTCAGGGTAAATTTGCAGACATGGTCGAAATAGGCGTTGTTGATGCAACAAAGGTTATAAAAGTTGCTCTAAAAAATGGAGCAAGTATCGCCGCCTTACTGCTTACTACAAATGCGATAATTGGAGAAGTACCGGAAGAGAAAGAAGGTGCCGGAGCATCAACTCATAAGCATTAATTGACATAGTTAACATGAAGGAAAAGGCGTTGCGTGCAAACATGCAACGCCTTTTTTTATTTTAATAAATTGCATTTTCATAATCATTCATTATCATGGACGCTAAAATAACGTCCTATTGATAGCGCATGTAATCCACGTAAGCCCACAACCAAAGATAACCTCTCCTTTTTTCTCCCTGACAAGGAAGAGGGATAAAGAGGTGGCAAATACTTGCAGGAAAATACGTTTTTACCAGGTAATACGATAGCTACTAAACTTCGGAGCAACTGCCTGCCGGGTAACTTTCGGGAAATGATATCAATGAAGAAAAAATACTCACACTTCTCAAATAACTAATTTGCGTGACATTTTTATGACAACAGATAGCCGCTATAAGCAATATCAATCTCCTCTTTCTGAAAGGTATGCAAGTAAAGAGATGTGCTATATCTTCTCAGACCATTACAAGTTCAGCACGTGGAGAAAACTCTGGATAGCGCTCGCCGAAGCACAGCATGAACTAGGATTGCAGACTGTTACAGAAGCGCAAATCAGTGAAATGAAACGTTTTCAGGATACCATTAATTTTGAGATGGCAAGAGAATACGAAAAGACCCTGCGACACGACGTAATGTCTCACATTCACGCATACGGAGAACAGTGTCCTGCGGCAAAGCCCATTATCCACCTTGGTGCGACGAGTGCTTATGTACAGGACAACACAGACCTGATCCAAATGAGGGACGCACTAAACCTTCTCCTTGCAAAACTAATTAATATAATAAAAATCCTCTCTGACCAGGCAATAGCCTATAAAGAAGTTGCGGCTTTAAGTTTTACCCATTTCCAATCTGCACAGCCAACAACTCTGGGAAAACGTTTTTGCCTGTGGCTGCAGGATTACCTTTTCGATATCGAAGAGATTGAAACCAGGGTTGAGAAACTGCGTTTTCTTGGCGCAAAGGGAACGACCGGTACGCAAGCAAGTTTTATGTTGCTTTTTAATAATGATACCGAAAAGGTCAGGAAACTAGACGAACTTGTAACAAAAAAAATGGGATTCGACCGCTTTTACCCGGTGACGGGGCAAACTTACCCGCGCAAAATTGATAGTCAGATAATGTTTTGCCTGGCAGGCATTGCACAATCATCATACAAATTTTCCAATGATATCCGGTTGTTGCAGCATATGAAGGAAGCGGAAGAACCGTTTGAGAAAGACCAGGTTGGGTCTTCCGCAATGGCGTACAAAAGAAATCCCATGCGCTGTGAACGAATAGCGGCTCTTGCTCGTTATGTTCTTTGTAACTGCTTAAACCCGGCATTTACCGCGGCTTCACAATGGTTTGAAAGGACATTGGACGATTCTGCCAATAAGCGAATTTCAATCCCGGAGGCATTTCTTGCAGTTGACGGCATCTTAAATATTGTGCTAAACGTTGCTGCAGGATTGAACATCTATCCACAGGTTATTGCCGGCAATCTTCAAAATGAATTGCCTTTTATGATCACGGAAAATATACTTATGGAAATAGTAAACGCCGGAGGTGACCGACAGGAGTATCACGAAAGGATTCGAAAACACGCAATAGCATCCGCAGAGAGGATGAAAAAAGAGGGCGTCGAAAACGACCTGCTGGAAAGAATCGCAGAAGACCCTGCCTTTTTCAGAATACGGGCAAAGATGGGGGAGATTTCTGACCCTCACAGGCTTACCGGAAGATCCGTACAGCAAGTGGAAGAGTTTATAACACAGGTAGTTTCACCCATTTTAAAACAAAATAGCCAGCGTATTGATAAAAAATTGATACCAACGCTGCACGTATAAAACAATACCGCTATTACAAAACATGCCTCTTCAGAGAAAACAATCGGCATACTCGCCCGCTTTCGTGTTGATCACGGACAGAAAGCAGAGCCGGCTGCCATTAATCAACGCTGTAAAACTAGCGCTAAAAGGTGGCGTTAACACAATACAACTGAGAGAAAAAGACTTGCCAACCAAAGATATTTATTCCCTGGCATGCGAACTAAGAACGATAACGCATGGTCTTAATGCAAGTTTGATTATTAATGACAGGGTTGATATTGTTCTTGCGGCAAATGCGGATGGTGTTCATTTGGGATGGCAGTCCATGCCGGTTAGCAGAGTAAGAAATCTCATTGGTTTTGAAAGAATAATTGGCATATCCGCACATAATATGCAGGAGGCCCTGCAGGCGCGGGATTCCGGTGCGGATTATATAACCTACGGCCCTATATTCAAGACGCCTTCTAAAGAAGGGGTAGTAGAACCAACAGGCACAGAATCGCTCAGGAAATTAAAAGAAAAAATCAGAATCCCCGTAATTGCGCTGGGCGGCATTACTGTAGATAATGCAGAAAGTGTTATGGAAAGCGGGGCAAACGGCATTGCCGTTGTATCAAGCATACTGAAATCGGATAATCCGGAAAATACCGCACTGAGACTGTACTCCATAATACAGCATCATAGTAAAATGTCGGGCTGAAATTAAAAAATAACCCAAGCTGGCATAGCCATAATCAAACAAGCAAAAGGCACGAAACACGAAATACGAAACAAATTCTAATGACAACTGGAAATTGCCATTTGTAGCGCGACGAGGTTAGTCGCACTACATTGTTGGAAATTTTCAAAATACTAAATTATTACAACCTCTTTCGTATTTCGTGCGTCGTGTTGTTAGGTGTGTTTTGAATTTTATGCTTTATCATTAGGATTTGTTTCGTATTTCGTATTTTACCATTAAATATTTTGCCAAAAAGCACGCACTGACGAATGGAAGTGTGCAAAGAAATTACTGATAAGGTATTATATTCCAAAAAGAAGGAGGTGTTAAAAACATTATGCAATTGCTGGAAAAATTACACTTTAATGAAAAGGGACTTATCCCCGCAGTCATAGCAGATGCTACTGACGGAAAAGCGCTTACGCTATGTTATATGAATAAAGACGCCGTGGTAAAAACCATTGAAACTGGGAAGATCCACGTGTTTCGCCGTTCTCAAAATCGGTTAATGCTGAAAGGAGAAACATCCGGGCATATTCAGTCCGTTAAAAGAATATACTTCGACTGCGAAGGCAACTCTCTGGTTTTTATGGTGGAGCAACATGTAGCGGCATGCCATGCAGGCTATAAGAGTTGTTATTACAGGGAATATATTCCACAGACAAATAGTATTCAGGTTGTGGAAGAAAAGGTATTTGATCCTGAAAATGTTTATAAATAGCCTGTGAATGCACTCTGCGCGTATTCGTAAAAAAACGAACCTGCCGCAACGTATCCTGTTTTCACAGCGTGTTTATAAGGCTTGTAGATGCTTTGGCGTTGCCATGACTCGCGGAAAAAACCCTTGAAAACAATAATATCTGATGTTATAGTCTACCTTTATTGTTTTTGGCAGTTACGTACTTGCTATCCTTAATTTTGCTCAAACTAAACCCGGGGGAGAAAAAATATGTCTAAATACAGGAAGTTTGTAAAGTTTTTCCTTTTAGCGGTATTTGTTGGAATGGCGGGTTGTGCCGAATTGGACGAACTGAGGGTTTTGAACAGGCGGCAAGCAATTACAATAAGGGATCAGTCAGATGAAATCGCCAGATACAGGAATCAGCTTACATCAATGTCAGAGAAAATCAAAGCCAGCGAAGAAGAAATGGAAAAGCTCCGAAAACTGGCAGAATCAATTGGCGGTGGTGTTTCTGTTCGGGATACCTTTGAAGGGCCTGTAATCCTTTTCCCGGAAATGATTCTGTTTGATTCCGGAATGGCAACCATTAAGGCGCATGGAGAGGATGCCTTAAGAAAAATGGCAAGGTTTTTAGAGGAAAATCCTGCCAGTTCCCTGCGAATAGACGGGCACACCGACAGCGACCCCATTATAAAAACAAAACACTTGTGGGATTCTAACCATCATTTATCCGCTGCTCGCGCGTTAAGTGTCTTTCATTTTTTAACAAAAAAAGGAAACATTCCGGAGCAAAGGATACATATTGCTGGTTTCGGACCTAACCGTCCTATAGCACCAAACACTACTCCGGCTGGAAAAAAGGAAAACAGGAGAGTTGAATTTTTAATCTTGCCTACAGTGGCATCCTTACCGCCAAAAGAAGCCTTGTTTCGTGAGTAACTAGCCGGCAATAATTGAGAACGAAAGAACCTATAATGCGTATTCGCAGAAACCGGGTATTTTTAACTATGCTGAGAATATTTTGCGGATATTTTTAAAGGAAAAGCTGTTTTTGCGGGATTATTTTTTCCACCATCGCTATCGTCGAAACCTTTCCGCTTTTCATTAAAACATTTGGCTGCATTATCTCCAATCCGCAATGCAAAGTATCGAACACATGGTTCTGGCCCTAAAGAATTTTCCATTTCTTTGATTTTTTTGGAACTCTGAGTGCTGGATTTTGGTTTGTTGTTTTTATGTAAATTATTTACATAAAGGGCAGTAAGTTTTTACGTATTGAGTTTGAGGGTAAAAAAAACTGCTGATCACGCATTTTTTTAAGAAACAGCCAAAATTGCATTCGTAATATCAAGGATAACATTCGTTAATGCATCATACTGTTTTGTTGTTTGGTTTAATTTGTTAAAAAAATTTATTTATAGGTTCTTATAATAATGGAAAGTAGTAAAGGGAAATCGACGCGTGTTAAAAACGGAACCATAGTTGATGAAAAGAAAATAGGCGTAAACAAGTCTGAAGAAAAGAAAAGAAAAGATACAAACAAGGTCTGGGATTTTTTCTGCTCGGTCAAACTAGCCGTAATAATTATCCTGTTAATGGCCGTTGCATGTGTGCTGGGAACATTCATTGTTCAGGGAAGGTCATTTGAAGAATATACGGCACGGTATGGATATGGACTTGCTACGGTTGTTCGAATAACACAATTAAATAATGTTTTTTATTCACATTGGTTTTCGTTACTTTTGGTAATGCTGTGCGCAAATCTCATATGTTGTACTATAAGGAGATGGCGGAACACCTTTCTGCAAACTGGTTTTGTGCTTACGCATCTCAGTTTGATCTTGATATTGTTGGGTGGGGTGATTAAGTTTCAAATGGGGGTTAAGGGAGGTGTAAATGTTTATATCGGGAAATCGGTTGATTACTTTTTAACGCAAAAAATAGACAGTATGGGCCGGACGGATTATATTAAAAAACCTCTGCCCTTTACAATTGCGCTCGACAACTTCATCCTCGAAAAAAATGAACCAAAATTTCAACTTACAACGTATGTTAAAGATAAAGATAAACAGAAGATATTAGAGGTAAAGGTTGGTAAAAGACAGCGGATACCCGGCTCAGAGTATAATGTGGTCATTAATGACTATGTTCCGGACGCAGAGTTACGACAGGAACCTGTTAATGAATCAGACAGGCCGGATAACCCGGCTGTCTTTATTAAACTCCTCGGGTCGGAAAGAGCCCTTGCGGAAGGTTGGCTACTGGCGCACGCAAATAATTATCATGATGAAAAGAAGCAAGACTTGCGGCTGGAATATATCTGGTTGCCTTCTAAGCAGGAATTTGATAACGCAGTAACTACGGTACAAAATGTTGATGCAAAAATAACGGCTTCTGTTCCTGATCTCGGAATTCTTCAGGATTATTCGCTGGAATTGAATAAGACATTTAAACTAGGTGCATCGGAGTACTCACTGCGAATATTGGAATATGTGCTTAATTACGGAGACAAAAGGCCTGTTAGCGAACAGCCGGCAAACAATCCTGCCGTACACGTTGAAATAGAAGGGCCTGACGGCTTAGAAAAACGCTGGATATTTGAAAGTTTTCCTGATTGGGATAAGATGCATCCCTTAAAATATGAGAACATAAAGATTTCCTGTAGCGGTATTGCAAAAGCGCATATGACAAGAAACGTAATCAGGGTCTGTCAGGCTCCCGACGGAAACCAAAAACTCGTTTACATAAAGGATAAACAGATATTAGAAACCATGCCGTGGGAATTGAACAAACAGTATTCGTTTGCGAATAATGATCTTCAGCTAATAATTACCAGATATTTCCCTTCTTTCAACATAAAACAAGATGTAGTCAAAAAATCTGACCAGGTGGGTACTCCAGCCATACACGTGAGAATCAATGGACCACGCGGGAAAAAAGAAGAGTGGTTGTTTGCAAACAGTAAATACGCTACATGGTATAAAGATAATAACTTTGCAGTTCTTTACGAATCTACCGGGGAATCTATTAAACATTACGTTAGTGATTTGAGGATAGTAAAAAACAACCAGACTATAATAGAAAAATCAATCAAGGTAAACGACCCTTTAAAATACGATGGTTACGCAATTTATCAATCCAGTTATGATCCTGAAAAGTTGAGTTATTCTGGTTTGCAAATAGTAAAAGACCCCGGTATTCCTGTGGCTTATGCCGGTTTTGCAGCATTATGTGTTGGCGTTGTATTTATATTTTACGTAAAACCTTTTTTGCGTAAAAAACTAAAAAAAGAAAATGAGGTGGCGGAAAATGAGTATAGTTAATCTTACTTTAATTGTATATGTATTAGCGGCAATCGCTTATATTGTAAGAGAAATATGGATGTCTGTTCCTGCTAAATGGACATCACTAGGGCTTCTTATCCTGGCATTTTGTTTTAACTTAACGCTCGTATTAAAACGTTCCATAGAAGCGGGGCATCCGCCGTTTTCCAATCTATACGAATCTCTTATATTTTATGCGTGTTGCACCGCCTTTGTATATATAATCTTTGAATTTATTTATGATTTCAGGGTGGTAGGCGCATTATCCTCTGTTCTTGCAATGCTTATTTTGCTTTATGCGACCCTTCAGGACGACACAATAAGACCAATCATGCCCGCATTAAAAAGCAATTGGATGTTAGTACACGTTATAACCTATATGCTCGGATATGCCGCTTTTGGCATTGCGTTTGTTACCAGCATAATATATCTGGTTGTAAAACCCTTTTCTAAGAAACAAGTCGATATTAAGTCCGGCGGATCCGGCAAGGAAATGTCGGTTAGGAATTTTGATAAGCTGAGTTACAAAATCGTTGCTTTCGGATTTCCCTTTCTTACCTTGGGAATGGTTACCGGCGCAGTATGGGCGAAAAAGGCTTGGGGAGACTACTGGTCGTGGGATCCAAAGGAGACATGGTCTTTGATTACATGGCTTGCGTATTTGGCCTATCTGCATACCCCCCTTGTTTTGCCCAAAATGAAAGTAAGCAAATCAAAGATGGCCGTTATCTTATCGTTCTGGTTGTTGGTTTGTTTTGGTATTGTAAACTTCACCTTCGTTGGTTTAAATTATTTACCTTCGGCGGAAGATAGCGCACATGTTTACGGTGCAAAGTGATTCTTTAACTGTTTGATTTTTTCACCTATGTCAAATGTTAGAGCGCACGTATATATCCTGGGCCATGTTCAGGGAGTGTTTTTCCGTGCCACCACAAAAGAGAAGGCCTCAGAGTATGGAATACATGGTTGGGTGAAGAATTGTACCGATGGTCGGGTAGAGGCGGTCTTTGAAGGTAAAAAAGAGGCGGTTGATAAAATAATCGATTGGTGCCGAAAAGGCCCTGCGGGCGCTTTTGTTGAAGAAATGCAAGTTCATAAGGAAGAATATTCCGACGCATTTGACGGATTTTCTATAATATTTTAGCGTGCTTGATATCATAGCAACAAATACGGGTATCATTGTTTTCGTCAAAGTGCAAGCCGGTTCAGGCAAGGATCGTATCGTGGGGAATCTGGGAGGACGTCTGAAGTTAGCGGTATCTGCAGCACCTGAAAAGGGCAAGGCCAACAAGGCAGTAGTTGAATTGCTGGCAGAAACATTTCATATTAATTCGTCTTCTATACACATCATTTCTGGAAAGACTTCCCGGGACAAAAAAATAATGATAGAGGGCGTGACTCCTGAAAGCATAAATACTTTATTGAATTTTAATTTATAGAAAACCCCGCCAACCATCATGGATTATAAAAAAACACTTAACCTGCCTGCTACCAAGTTTTCAATGAAAGCAAATTTACTCGAAAAAGAGCCTCTTATTCAGAAAAAATGGGAAAAGGATGTGCTCTATGAACAAATTCGCGCAGCACGAACAAATAAGAAAAAATATATACTGCACGACGGCCCTCCCTATCCTACTGGTGAATTACACATTGGAACGGGGTTGAATAAAATATTAAAAGACTTTATTGTGCGTTTTTTCACGATGGAGGGATACGATGCCCCTTACGTTCCAGGGTGGGATTGCCATGGGCTTCCTATTGAACATCGAGTTATGCAAGAGGTTGGAAGTGAAGTTAAACATCTCACAAAGACGGAAATACGCAAAAAATGTAAAAAATATGCGGAGAAATTCGTCACTATTCAAAAAAAACAATTCAAGGCGCTAGGTGTACTCGGAGACTGGGAACATCCATATCTTACCTTCACCCCCGCGTACGAAGCGGGCGTTATTGAGGTATTTGCAAAACTCGTTGAAAACGGTTACGTATACAGGAGCAGAAAACCTATCCATTGGTGTACACGTTGCGCTACTGCCCTCGCAGAGGCGGAACTTGAATACCATGACAAAACAAGCCCTTCCGTCTACGTACATTTTAAGATAAAGGACACGCTTAAAAACTTTTTCCCTGATGACGGGAACGAAGGTGTTTCTTTAATGATCTGGACAACTACACCGTGGACACTACCGGCAAATCTGGCAATAGCACTACACCCTGGTTACGATTACACGGCAATCCGTTATTTTCACCCCAAAACAAATAAAAAAGAGGTTTCCTTACTGGCTGATGGCCGTATCGATGAAGTACTGCAATCATTGGGCATAAAAGACTTTAAAAAACTTGGTACAGTAAAGGGGATCGAGCTGGAGGGGGTAAAATATCAACATGCTTTCATGGATAGAACGGGTTTTGTCGTCATGGCAGATTATGTTACTTTATCTGACGGCACGGGTTGTGTTCATATAGCGCCGGGGCACGGTCAGGAAGATTTTATTACGGGCATTAAATACCATTTGCCTGTTCTGAGTCCCGTTAATGCTGAAGGCGTCTTCACGGGTGAAGCAGGTGAATTTGCCGGTCAAAACATTATAGAAGGCAATACCTCTATAATTAATAAACTTGATGCAGTCGGAGCGCTTCTTCAGAAAACAAATATAACCCACTCATACCCCCATTGCTGGCGTTGCAAAAACCCCGTAATATTCAGGGCCACGGAGCAGTGGTTTGTTAATCTCGACCACAATAATTTACGCAGCACTGTTTTAAAGGAAATTAAAAACGTAAAATGGATACCTTCGTGGGGTGAAAACAGAATGGAAAAAATGGTATCCGACCGACCCGATTGGTGCATTTCGCGGCAGCGTTCGTGGGGTGTGCCGATACCGGCCTTTTTTTGTAAAAATTGCGGACAAGAACACATTGACGCAAAGACTATTTTCTTTGTGCGGGACAAATTTGAAGCGGAAGGAGCGGATGCATGGTTTTTTAAGGATGCATCTCATTTCCTGTCCCAGGATGCTCAATGTAAAAAATGCGGAAGCGTTCATTTTGAAAAAGAAATGGATATCTTTGACGTATGGTTTGAATCCGGCTCAAGCCACAATTCCGTATTAAGAAAACGATCAGAATTAGAATATCCTGCCGACCTTTACCTGGAGGGAACCGACCAGCATCGCGGATGGTTTCAGCTTTCACTTATTCCTTCAGTCGGTGCATGGGGAAAGGCGCCCTTTAAATCCGTTTTGACACATGGATTTGTCGTTGATGAAATGGGCGAAAAGATGTCAAAATCTATCGGGAATTTTATTTCCGTAGAGGATATTTTAAAGGAATTTGGAGCGGATATACTGAGATTATGGACATCTTCCATGGATTATCAGCACGACATGGGGGTATCCCGCAATTTGATCAACAGATGTTCAGATGCGTACCGACGCATTCGCAATACCTTCAGATATTTACTCAGTAATCTTTACGATTTTAATCCACACGAAAACGCCATACCTCACGATGCTTTGCTGGAGATTGACCGCTGGGCAATACATAAAACACAGGAATTGATAAAACAGATTACTGTTAATTACGAAACCTTACAGTTTCACAAGGTATTTCATAGCATCCACAACTTTTGCGCGGTAGAAATGAGTTCGTTTTATCTCGATATTTTAAAAGATCGTCTCTATACCTTTGCGAAAGACTCGAGGGAACGACGTGCGGCACAAACTGCCCTCCACACCATTTTACTTACCCTGGTAAAACTCTCCGCTCCCATCATCGTTCACACGGCTGAAGAAGTCTGGTCAAATATTGAATTTAAGGATGAAGACCTTTGGAGTATTCATTTAACAACATTTCCAAAATGTAATCCTGCATGGACTGATGCTTCGTTAGATCAAAATTGGGAAAATCTGATAAATATCCGTACCGATGTGGCGAAAGAACTGGAAAAAATGCGTGCGGCAAAAGCCATTGGTAATTCATTAGAGGCATCGGTGTCCCTTTTTACCGAAAATGAAGACCGTTACAAATTTCTCATAAAATATGAAAACGACCTGCCGGCATTATTTATCGTATCGGAAGTAAAGGTACGCCGCAATGGCATTGGCAAAAATGCGGTAAAAGGGGAGTTAACACAAGATATTTGGATTGAATGTGGCGTATCACAACATAAAAAATGTGAACGATGCTGGAATTACAGGGAAAGCGTTGGAACGGTCGAAGAGTTTCAAACCCTCTGTGGTAGGTGCGCTGATGTTCTGACGGACTTCCGCTGAACAAGGAGCGTCAAAGATTCAAAAACCCCTTCCATAATAACAGCATCGCTAATAATAATTCCCAAATTTTAAAAAAGTGAGCCGCCTTTCGTAAAAACATAAAGTGGTGACTTCAATTGCATCGGAGTTTCAAATGGTAGGATGGGCTATGTGCTAAGGCGTTGTCATAAAATTCTTCAGTATAAAGGAGATGTAAATGGAATTCATTTTTAAATTAATCACGTTTACAGCAGCTATTGTTGCCCTTATATTACTTGCAAAGGCAAGGCATGGCAAGACGGTTACGCCTGTTATTGTATCACTGCTCGTATGCCTTGGTTTTGACCTTCTGGAAGAAATATCCTTATTTTATAAAAAGAAGCTCACCATCGAAGTGGCCACTCTTGAAACATTTACTGCAATTCTTGTAATTATAGCCCTGATATATGCCTTTCTTCTTAGAAGGGAAGAAAGATTCCTTGGATATGCAATACTGTGTACTGCCTTGACAGCAACCCTCTGTGGTCTTGAACTCATCTTCTTCCTTTTCATAAAAAATTTAGGCATAGGTATTGTGTAATCTGAAAAAGAACCAGAGAATCTTTACGGGCAAGGCAGCATAACGCCCGGAGAGGCATTACTACAGAGTTCCCTCTACCGGCGAGGGAAGTTTGAAAGCGGAAAGGCAACATGGGCAGCTTGCGGCCAAACCATTATTACACGGCTATCCCTGCATCTACAGCTCCCAATTCGGTGTGTAAGACCTCCCATTTCTTATAAAGGTCGTTTAACTCTGCGGAAACTGATTTATGTTGTTTATTGATGATAATATGCCTTTCCTTGTCATTATATAATTCGGTATCTAAAAGGGTTTGGTCAAGTTCTTTTTTTTGCGTTTCAAGGTAGGAGATTCTTTCCTCGATTTTTTGAAGTTCTTTTGTGAACTTTCTTCTTTTAGCGTTTTGTTCCTTTTTTTGTAAAAATATCTGCTTTTGAGTGGTTATCCCTGAAGATTTTAATTCCGGCGCTTCCTGTCCCGCCGTTTTATGTGTTCCCGACCGTAATTCCGCCTCTCTTTTTTCTAAGAAATCCTTAAAACTGCCCAGATGAATGAAAAGATTTCCATCTTTCAGTTCATAAACCTTTGAAACGAGTCCGTCCAGAAAGTCTCTGTCGTGGGAAACAATTAAAAGACTTCCCGGGTAATTCAGCAACGCCTCTTTGAGTACTTTTTTGGTAGTGATATCAATATGATTTGTGGGTTCATCCAGCACGAGGAAATTCGTTGGTTTTAAAAGAGTTTTTGCAAGGCACAGACGCGATTTTTCTCCGCCGCTTAAAACGTTTACCGTTTTAAACACGTCATCTCCGGAGAAGAGAAATGCCCCCAGAAGGTGTCTTACGTGCGGCATCATAGAAAACGGAGCAATGGATTCGACTTCCTCCAATACCGTATTGTCACCCTGGAGGCTTTCCGCGGTTTCCTGTGCAAAATAGTCAGCGAGCACATTGTGTCCGAAAGTGGCAGTACCGCTTTGGGGCGTATGCAAACGGTTTATAATGCGTAATAATGAGGATTTTCCAGAGCCGTTTTGCCCTACGAGCGCAACCTTTTCTCCCCGTTCTATGGAAAGGCAAACTCCCTGAAATACCCATTGATCTGCATATTTGCAGGAAACGTCTTTCACTTCAAGGACGCTTGCACCGCTTTGTTTTGCAGGAGGGAACCTGAAGGTAACCCTGTGAACCGTGTTTTCAGGCAAGGTCTCTTTTTCCATTTTTCCAAGCATTTTGATTCGGCTCTGTACCTGTGACGCCTTTGTATTTTTTGACCGAAATCGCTCGATAAATCTTTCTACTTCTTTAATTTTCTTCTGTTGATTGACATAGCGTGAAGTTTGCAGCCCACTCCTTTTTTCTTTTTCGGTTTCATAAAAAGAATAATTGCCGTGATATTCAGTGATATTCCCCTTCTCAAGCTCCCAGATACCAGAAACATTCCGGTCTAAAAAAGCCCTGTCATGGGAAATAATAATCAACCCCCCGTTTAATTCCTTAAGGTACTGCTCAAGCCAGAGAATAGAATCAACGTCAAGATGGTTTGTGGGTTCGTCCAGAAGCAGGATATCCGGTTCTTGCAGCAACAGCCTGGCTAAGGCAACACGCATCCGCCACCCACCGCTCAGGGCGTCAATATCTTTCCTGAAATCGGCGTCCTTAAAACCGATGCCTTTTAATACCTTTTCAATTTCAGCATTCATTTTGTTTGCGTTCACCACCGATAACTGATGTAGCAGGTGTGTGTGCCGTTCAAGGAGTAGCTGGCGGTCTTCATCGGTAAGGGAAGGGCTGTCAAGGTCTTTATGTACCGCATCTATTTGCCGGTTCAAATGGTGAATGTCTTCAAAGGCGGAACCCGCCTCCTCAAAAACAGTTTTTTTGCTGAACGCAAAACATTCCTGAGGCAGGTATCCTGTTTTCACTCCTTTCGCATAAATAATACTCCCGGAAGAGGGTTCAATATATTTGCAGATGAGCTTGAAAAATGTGGATTTGCCCGCGCCATTGGGTCCGATTAATCCAATGCGGTCGTTCAATCGAATTTGCAGAGAAAGCTCGTCAAAAATGACGGTAGAGCCAAAATTCAGACAAACGTTATGAAAACGAATCATTTTTTATCACCATAGTTATTAAAAGATACATTTTTACCTTTGCCGCACAGGGCAAACCTAAACAGACGGTCAGAAGACGGACTTCATTGCGTTGCCGGAAATTTACCGGTATTACAAGAATACGAAATCACAAAGTATGTATCAATGCCGTTTTTAAAAAAAGGTGTTGCCAAAAGGCTTCGCAGGCACGGATTGTCATGATTGATGGGTAACAGAGTGCACATGCGGGATCTGCTATGTTTTTTTATGTTGGAAGTATGCCCCCCCAACGCCTGTCGGGGATATGTGTTATAACCATAAAAGTTGAAGCTTTTTTTCAAAAAACTAACGTACTGTTTAAAAACTGAATTTTTGTCAGGTTTTACTGTTTTTAAATCAGGATTTTTATGATATCCTATTTTACGTTTTTGAGTTTAATAATCAATTACTTTGATAAATAATGGAGAAATAAAATATGGTATTTTGGATTGCGACGCTCATATTCCTTGTATCTTTCGGGTTAATTGTCTCTGAAAAGATCGACAAAACTAAAGTGGCGCTCATTGGCGCAGGTTTGATGATCCTCCTTAAGATTGTCAGCCAACATGAAGCCTTTTATGAGGAACATTATGCTATAGATTATAATGTAATATTTTTGCTAATAAGCATGATGATTATTGTCAATATCCTTAAGAAAACAGGGATATTTCAATTTGTTGCTATTAAATCAGCAAAACTTGCGCGCGGGAAACCGTTTCTGATCCTCATTTTCTTTGCTTGTATAACGGCAGTTGCTTCCGCGTTTCTTGATAATGTTACCAGTGTTTTGCTTCTTATTCCCGTAACGTTGTTCATTGCGGAGGAGTTGGAATTGGATCCCTTTCCTTTTTTGATTACCGAGGTTATGGCATGCAATATTGGCGGTACTGCAACGCTTATTGGCGACCCCCCCAACATTATGATTGCCAGTAAGGTACATCTGACTTTTATGGATTTTATTTATCATTTAACACCTGCTGTATTCTTCATATTCGGGGGATTTCTCCTGACTGTCCGGTTTCTTTTTGCGAAAAAGATGCATGTAAGGGAAGAAGTAAGACAGAAGATACTTGCAATGGACGAATATGCCTTAATTAAAGATGTTGGTTTATTAAAAAAATCACTTGGCGTGCTGGGCATGGTTATCCTTGGATTTATTTTTCATGGGGTATTTCATTACGAGCCGGCGACAATAGCACTGGTCGGCGCTGCTGTGCTGCTGATCATTTCTAAGGAAGATGTGCACCATGTGTTTCGGGATTTAGAGTGGTCTACGCTTTTCTTTTTTATGGGACTTTTTATTATTGTGGGGGGCGTTGTAAAGGTAGGTCTTATTTCAAAGCTTTCTGAAGGATTGATTGCACTGACGCAGCCAGGTGTGGAAAGCATGTTCACGTTATCGATTGTCCTGTTGTGGTTTTCCGCGATAGGCTCGGCGATTGTTGATAATATCCCTTTTGTTGCAAGTATGATTCCACTTGTAAAGGACACGGCAGAGGTGGTATTGCCGCAAGGATGGGATATTACGCCGGTGCTTCAGCATCCAACCCTTATGCCCGTATGGTGGTCGTTAGCGTTGGGCGCTTGCCTTGGTGGGAACGGTACCCCCATTGGCGCCTCCGCAAATGTTATTACCATAGGTCTTTCTGAAAAAGCAGGGTACCCGATAACCTTCAGAAAATTTCTCATCTATTCAATACCAATTACTTTAGAAACATTGGTATTGGCGACTATTTATGTTGTAGTCAGATATTATGTGTTCATCTAAACCCTAAGCTGGCTGTACCAGCTTAGATAGTTTAATGGAAGTGGCGGAACTATTACCTGTGATTCAGATACTGTTTGCAAATCTGTTGAATATGGTTCACGATATTACCTAACGGATAAAATTCTAACAATCCCTGCCCCAAGGTGTAGATGTGCCTCCATATTCCTATTCTGACTGCGTACATTGCGGCAAGACCATTGCAAAAAAAGAAGACGCCATTATAAATGCCAACGGCGTTATTTTTTGCTGCTGGGGATGCGAAACCGTTTATTCAATTCTTAAAAAAGAACATTTCTCACTCATAAACAAACCTCACGCTGGCAGTTCCGAATATGATATTCTGGATAATGAATCTTTTTTAAGAGACTATTCAGTGTTGCAGGATGGCAGGCAAGGCATGAGATTTTTTGTCGAAGGGGTGCAATGCACCTCCTGCCTATGGATCATCGATCAGATTCCCTATTGGATTCCAGAGGTTGAAACTGTTCATTTGAACATGAGCCAAAATACCTTATTTGTGTCGCTAAAGAGCCCGGGGTTTTTCGGAAAAGTGGTATCCACCCTTGCGGCGTTAGGCTATAAAACATATCCGATCAGGAATACCGGCGAAGCAAGGCATTTCCAGAAAAAGGAAAACCACAGGCAGTTAATGAGGCTAGGCGTTGCAGGCGCCTGCGCGGGCAGTATTATGCTCTACTCGTTCGCCATTTATTCCGGGCTGACGGGCCCTATGGCTCAGGTGTTTCAGTATATAAACCTGGCATTTTTTCTTCCTGTGCTCTTTTACTGCGCCAGGCCGTTTTACGTAAATTTATGGAGGTCTTTCCGGGCGTGGCGGCCAAGCATCGATTTGCCCATTGTGCTTGCGGTGGTCATAGGTTTTGTTTTAAGCCTGCTTCATCTGATTCAGGGGCGTCAGGATCTTTATTTCGATTCGCTTTCCGTATTAATTTTTCTGTTATTGGCAAGCAGATATCTTCTGAACAGGACACAACAGAAATTTTTAAATAGTTCCTGTTTATTATCATTTTTTGAAGCACAAATATGCCGGAGATGGAACGAGGGCCGCCATGCCTATGAAAAGGTGTCTGCCAGCCATTTAAATGCCGGCGATAAAATCCTTGTTAACGAAGGAGAACGTATCCCGGCAGATGGGGAAATGATAAATGATTGGGTTAATATAAATCCCTCTGTTTTGACAGGCGAAAGCCTTCCGCAAAAACTTTTCAAAGGGGCAAAAATCTATGCCGGAACACAGGTGGTTTCCGGATACGCAGAAATTCTTATAGAACATACAACCGGTGGCAGCCGCATCGGAAGGATATTAAAAAAGGTTGAGGAGCAAATCTACAACAAAACACCCTTAATTTCACTGACGGACAAGGCTGCCCACTATTTTACGATCTTCATCCTCTCGTTGGGAATGCTGTTCTTCTTATTTTACAGCGTTATTGACATTGCCGAAGCGGTAAGACGAACGCTTGCCCTCATCATACTTGCATGTCCCTGCGCCTTAGCATTTGCAACGCCGCTGACGCAAAGCCTATCCTTAAAAAAAGCCTCAAAAAAGGGGTATCTGATAAAAAATGCCGAATCACTTGAAAAACTAAGCAGGGTCAAAAACGTTTTTTTTGACAAAACAGGAACCATTACACAAGGGCAATTTGAGTTCTTAAAATGGAAATCTCCTCAGTCTGGCGAGTTTGTTAATTTTATGCCCGATACCATAACCCTTAATGCTATATATTCAATCGAAACACATTCTCCGCATCCCATTGCAAGGGCGTTGGTAAAGCAACTTGAAAAAGTCTGTGATGTGAAATTGCCTGTTTGTTCTTTAAAGGAAATTCCAGGGAAGGGTATTTCAGGAACAGTTGAAGATAATCATTATAAATTAATTTCCGCATTACCTGATGACGGCAATGACGATTCCGGCATTATAGCCAGTACCGTTGCTATATACCGGAATGAATTGCTTGTTGCCTATGCCTGTTTAGGGGACAAACTTCGCAAAGATGCAAAAGAAACAATAACTGCATTAAAAAAATCAGGCATAAAACCACATATAGTTTCAGGGGACAACGACTCCACGGTGCGGAATGTTGCAAAAAAACTAGGGCTGGCAGATGACTCTCTCTATGCAGGGGTTTCACCGGAAGAGAAAAGCACGATCGTCAATAAAGTTTCAAATGCTCTTATGGTAGGCGATGGAGTAAACGACGCCCTTGCCATGTCATCCTGCTCCATTGGCATTGCCGTTCAGGGCAGCGTAGCGGCGAGTTTGGTCGCTGCGGACATCTATTCAGCGAAGGAGGGGGTTTCTCCTGTTTTAGACCTGATTTTATTAAGCAAAAACACTATCTCTATTATCAAGAGAAACCTTGTCATTTCCTTTCTTTATAACTTTGCCGGTGGAATAGCCGCTCTTTTCGGCGTTATCTCGCCCCTTGTTGCGGCAATACTTATGCCTGTAAGTTCTCTCGTTATACTGCTTTCTACGGTAGCAGGCACAAAATTTACCAGAAAATTCAATAAATGGCTCCCCGCAAACATTCGTTAAAAATATTCCTTAATTCCTGTATTGTTGCAGCGCTGAATGCGGCTGTTTCCAGCATCCGGCGTGCTCCCGAGAGTAAATGAAACTGTCTTTTGTTAAACACGACGGGCGTTCCGGGATGATAGCAGGTGTTAAACTCCTCCACAAGTTTTTCATAGACAACGTCCAGGCCTTCCTTTTTTTGGGCGGAAATGTAATATACCGGAGATGCGATTTCCGATTCAATGATCTTTGTGTCTAATTGAGCGGGAAGGTCGGTTTTATTTATCAATGGAATGATGGTGTGCGCACGCTGCCTTTCGTATGCTTTTGCCATTTTCCACGATTTCAATGCATCTAATATCTCCCTATCCTCATGATCGAGGGGCTTTGAATTATCAAATATAGCAAGCACCTTGTCCGCGCGTCCAAGCTGTTCCCGCGTCATTTCAATACTCATGGATTCCACGGTATCTTCTGTCTTTCTTATGCCTGCGGTATCTACAATTTCAAAGGGGATATCTTCGATAGAGATATATTCGCTTGCGTAATCACGCGTTGTTCCGGGTTCATGGTGCACAATCATTTGTTCTTCGCCGAGTACAGCGTTCATCAGTGTTGATTTTCCGACATTGGGCTTGCCAAGGATTACAATAGCCTGCGGGGATATTAATGCCATGCCGAACGGGGCGGTATTGAGCAGGGCGTCAATGCTGTGCGTCAGTTCTTTTAAAGGGAAAATGACTTCTTCCTCTGTATTGTGCCCTTCTGCGGAGGCGCATTCCATTTGTTTTGTAATGTCCATGCATTTGTGAAGCGTTTTTGACAATGCGCCGTTGTATTGGTCTAAAAGCACTTTTGCGCATAGTTTTGTGCGTGCCGCAACAAGTTCCGGCAACGCCTCCTTTTGAATAGCATCTATTTGGTCGTTTTCGAGCGCCTGTGCTGCCAGCCCTTCCCATGTTTCTTTTTTTGCCCCATGTGAAACAATCAGCTCATATACCCGCATGAGAATCCGAATGCCGCCGTGGCAATTTATTTCAACCACGTCTTCGCCGGTGAAACTGCTCCCTTGTTTTTCTACATTTAAAATAACCTCGTCGATCCTTTGATTGTTATTGACGATATGGCCGTAGTAAAGTTTGCTGTTTTCCGCATTGCAAAGGTCTTTTATGTGTTTCCCTTCAAAGACGTCATTCGCCATATTTAAAGCCTTAGGCCCGGAAACAACTATCTTGCCAATGCCCCCTTCGCCAATGGGAGTCACAATTGCGGCAATTGTTTCATGAGATAACTGGATATTCATTATTTGCTGACTATATTTTTATTGTTATGCTCTGGCAATATTTTGATGGGCCAATTCCTGCCTCACTTCGCCTGCGATGTATGCCGATCCGGTAATACAGAGTAAATCGTCAGGGGAGGCGGCATGTTGCGCTGCAATTACCGCATCTCTGGCGCTATTGCATATCTCCGCCCTTTTTCCATAGACGGCCTTTATCTTTTTGGCTAATTCTTCGGGCGGCACGGCGCGGGAGTTCGTGCTCTTTGTAACGAAAATATCATTTGCGCAAGGCACAATCTCCCGGAGAATGTTGTCTATGTCCTTATCCTGTGAAAATCCTAATATGACAACCAGTTTATTGAACGTGAAATGTTCAAATAGGGTCTCCCGCAATGCCGCCATTGATTCCACGGTATGGGCAAAATCCAGTACGATCAATGGTGTTTCCCCAAGAACCTCTATTCTCCCGGGACAACGTACGTGGGTAAACGCCTCACGTATGGTTTCGTTGTCGATTGAGATTTTGCCATGCTCACGCAGGACATCCAATGCCCCCAATGCCATCGCGCAGTTTTTTGCCTGATGTATTCCCATGAGTGGAATAAACAGATTCCCGTATACGCCTTGCCATGTTTTTATATTACACAGCAAACCCCTTGAGTTCTTATTTGTATAGGGCTGTGCGTCGTCTATCCTGATATCTTTGCCCAGTAGATAGAGTGGTGCTCCTTTTTCCATACAGACCTCTTTTATCACAGAAAGGGCTTCCGGTTTTTCTGCAGCAGAGATTACCGGTATGCCTTTTTTAATAATTCCAGCTTTTTCGTAGGCTATGCGGGGGATAGTGTTTCCCAGAATATTGACATGGTCGAGACCGATGTTGGTAATAACCGATACGAGCGGTAGTACTACATTGGTAGCATCTAAGCGCCCCCCCATTCCCACCTCCAGAACGGCCATCTCCGCCTGTTTTTCTTTAAAATAAAGGAAGCATATCGCCGTAAGCGTTTCAAAAAACGTAGGCGATTCTGCAGGAGTATTATTTCTCAATCGCTGAATATCTGGCACGAGGACATTTAATGCTGCGGTAAAATCCTCTTCGGGTATCTTCGTATGATTTAACTGAATTCGTTCTTTAAGGTTTGTTAAATGGGGGGAAGTGAAAAGTCCGGTTTTATAACCGGCACGCTGAAGGACGGTTGACAACATAATTGCCGTAGACCCTTTTCCTTTTGTGCCTGTTATATGGAGGGAGGAAAATTCCCTGTGCGGATTACCAACTTGTTCAAGCAGGCGAACCATCCTGTCCAGATTGAAGGTCGAAGTATTATATTGGTAACTGATTAACTTTTCATAGTCGAGAGACGTATTGAGAAAAGCACACGCCTCTTCGTATGATCGTAAGCATAGGGTATTTCGGGCAATCATATTAACCGACATTCAGGAAATATCGTATAGGTAGTGTCTGAACGAAAACTATCTTTTTTATGCAAGATTCTTTCTCTGAGCAAATTTAAATTTTTTTAAATTGCCCCTTTTTCAACTTTTTCTTCTACGCTTTAATCTATGATACGGTTGTTTTATTC